>JANWVZ010000070.1 GCA_025056555.1 Gemmatales bacterium
CGCTTCTACGCCTGGCCGTCGCCCGCGCACATCTGCCGCAGGCGATAAAGTTTACACTCCCCCTCATCGCTTACGACACTCTTGAACCGCTGCAAGTGGAAGCAATTTTACTCATCGGAAAAGCGCATCGAATTGGAGCGAGCGAAGTCGCAACTGCGACGTGCATGCCTTCCATAACGTGGGCGAGGGAAATTCGTTCCAATGCGGGAGGTGGGAGTCGAACCCACACGGGATTTAATTCCCACCAGGCCCTCAACCTGGCGCGTCTGCCAATTCCGCCACTCCCGCAGCTTGGACATCTAGGTGTTCTCGTTATCCAAGGCCTCTAACCGCGCTAACTCCTGATATCCAGCGGCCGAGGCAAAGCAGACGATAACGCCCTTTGCTCCAGATTCGATACCATCCTACGCAAGGCTGTAAGCGGTGTCCACGTTAGGGTCAATAATCCAGGGGACAACCCGCCTGAAGTTTTCGTCGGCCCTTTACCTACGCGTCATACTGACGGTTCATGGCAGCGGCCCGAGGACCGTCAACGTCATTTGGCGCAGCACGTGGCCACCCTTGTTTGGGCCACTCGCACTCATGACTCCATTCTGTCGTTATCAAAGTTGGAAGCTGGAAATGCGCCAGACCTACCCCAGCGGACTCTCCCTGGTCTCATCCCGCTTCTTGGGAAAGGGCTTCCATATGACCAGTAAATCGGCGACGCCAGAATTCGTATGTTTACCACTGGGCCAAGCTCGATGCAAAGCCGCGTTTTTGTGCAGCGAGCATAAGTGTGGGCCGACTAAGTGTCACTTGGGTCAAAACTATATAATGTGATGCTTCCATCAGATGTTTTCGGTCCTACCTCAATCGTGCTCTTCGGGGTCTGCAAAGATCGTGTCAGATTCATCACCGTCCTCAGAAGATCAAGTCGAGGATGGGCTGCATTGGGGAAAGTGTTGCGAGAGCTGAGCGAATGGGCCTCAAGTGAGACATACTGGGCAGGTCATGAGAAGAAACTTCTACGCTTACCGCTGCCGCAACTGCATATGCCTCGTAAGCGCAGGTTCATCACTGCATATGTCTCGTAACTGCGTATTCATCGTGGATGCAGGTTCGTATTTTTCGAGAGCGCATTACAAAAAACTGTGGCATTAGCCGAGGCGAATCGCGGGGACCTGGCGACATGGTTTTGTGTGCTGATATATCAGGCCAAAAGGTTCAGGGCGCTGAGGGATTTCAGATTGACAGCAGCAATTGCCGATATTTCAACGGAACCTTTTCTGGCGGGTGCAGTTAAACAACTGGTGGCTTGACACGTGGACGGGCCGGTCAGGCAGCTTTGGCCAAGTAGTACGGGGGTGAGAAGGCTATGAATTTTACGGAAAAAAGTTGGGAAACGGGTTGCATAATCGGCTGCGGTTTAGCAAAATAACCATGAGCTCAACCTATTTGAGCGAAAAATGGGTTGGTGCTGTGCAGGGCAGGTTGAGCGGTCGGCCATACCCCCGACTGCGTATGTTGACTTGCCAATCGTGGAATCGCCCCGCATGGTACCGACATCGGCATGCGACAACGAGGTTATGACGCCTATGAGGACGCCTAGCGGTGTGTGTTTGGTCGTGCCCGATGACCAGGCGCTAAGCAACACCGCCCCAACGGATGAACTCCTACGGTGTGAGGTAAAGTGGCGGACAGCTTCCGGACAGCAGTTCCTGATGCCGGTTCGGGAAGATAGTTGTGAACCAGCAGGCCCCGCTGCTTTTTTGCGTGGCCTGGAGGCTTGGAATCAAATCTTCCCCTTTCCGCCGAATCCTGACAGTGCAGAGGATGAGACCAAGGAGAACCCCTCTTTGACTCTCCTGGCTGAGCGATTACTGGATACGGATAAGGCGTCGGAATTCGTATCCATCAGGTCGGACGAAGGACATCGGTCTGAAATGTCCAGTTCGGAGGACTTGGCGGAGGTTTGCCACTGCGATAACTTCGGGGAGGAGTTAACCGAGCAGCAACGGGAGCTGGTAGCGCTCGGCCTACAGATGCCCGAATGTTTGTTGATTCAGGGGCCACCAGCCAGTGGTAAGAAGCGAGTTTTGGCAGAACTGATACGGCAGTGGTTGCGGCGTCGGCTGCGCGTCGTGGTAACTGCGCCCCGTTGTGAGGTGCTCGAGCAGCTGGCCCGTCAACTCGTGGACATGGACAGGTTCTTGGCAGTGTTCGTACCCGGTACCCAGGAGGAAACCAGCGGTGTTCCCGAGGGATTACGCAGTTGGCTGGCTCCTGTGCGAGCCAAGAACCTGGCCGCTCGGCTGCAAAGCCAAACGGAGGCGTGTCAACGCGCTGGGCAAACCCAACTGTCGCAACTGCAAGAGGCGATTGAGTGGTTAACCAAAGCCGAGCAGATTGCCATCTCGTACGTCCGAGAAGAAAACCGTTTGCGTAACTTACGTCAGGCGCGTGAAAAACTCGTGGAGCAATTGCGCCGTTGGTTGGAAGACTCTGCAACGATAGATGAAACACACGAGGAGTTGCGCAAAGCTCTGGACGCAGAAAAACGCAAGCATGAGGCAGTTCTAGCCGATTTACATCAGCGTATCCAACAGGCACAAGAACGGCTCCAGCAGGCACAACATGAACGGGAGGTCTGGCAGCGGCGGTGCGGCTATCAACAGCAAGTCGTTGCCATCAAGCGGGCCGGTGCATTTTGGAAGTGGCTATGGTGGCGAAATCTGTTTCAGGCCAAGAGCGAAGAAAGATTGGCTGAATTCCAGGCTCGCCTCCGAGAAGCCGGTGATGGTCTGCAGCATTGTGAGCGGGAATTGCGACAACTGGAAGAGGCTTTGCATTGGGAACACCAGCGTCATGTAACAACCCGGGAGCGGATTATCAGGCAGGACTTGGAATCACGATGTGCCCTCCTGGATCAGGAAGTGAGAGCGTGTGAGACCTGCTTGACCGAAGCGCTAAGCCGCTGGCAAGATTACCGTCAGAAAGTGCGAGAGCTTTGGCCTGCGGCCGAGCTTGCCGAGTTACCCGTGCCGGAAAGCGTGCAAGTTTGCCGCGAACGTGCTCTGGCTTGCGCACAGAAAACTCGACAGCATTTGAAAACAGTACACGGTCTTCACGAACATCTGGAATCACTGGCGGACACATGGGCGCAACGCCTGCCCTATTGGTCGCGATTGCTTCTGGCGCCCTGGTCTGCCTTGCTCCACGACCCCTCTTTACGGAGAACTGATTGGATGATTGTGTTGCAAGCCCATGAACTTCCCGAAGCAACGTGGGAGCAGCTCCGCGACGGAGCGACTCGGTGGGTATTGTGCGGAGAACCTGCCTGGTTAACTTCAGGCGCCGATCATGATAACGCGACCTCGACCCGTGCCGCTCTGCACGGGCTGTGGGAAAGCTTTGGCGGTACTCCTTTGTGGGCGCCGTATCGCTGGTGGCAGACCGGCGCCGGCATATCTTGCCAGATGACCGGACTTCTTAGCCAGCAGCCCGTTCGCTCGTGGACTGAGCCTTTGGCCGACCAGCCCGATGTGCTCTTGCGGTTCTATGAATTGCCCGATGGACAACGTGTGTTGGCCGAGGTGTTCTTTCCTTCCCCGAAATACGACATCCGTCAGGCCAAAATGTTCCTGGCGCAGCAGATGGAAGAGGTGATTCTGTGGCCTGGGAATGTCTCCGCCCGCTGGCGGGAAGATGATCGCATGGTAGCGTTAGAATGGTTACCCACAACTCCGACATTGCAAGTCAGCTACGAGCTGGGGGTGCATGAAGAGCTGTCGGCGTCGCCGACCAGTGACGGCCGCACCGCTTGGCGAACTGTTCGAGTAGTTTTCGAAAAGCGCCAGGGATGGAATCTGGAGTCAGCCCGAGATTGGCTTAGCGAGTGGAGCCATATCTCTGCCGATCCTAAAGCGGCTTGGCTGTGGTGTTGGCATGGTGGTGTTCCACCGCTGGGCGATTGGCCGAACTGGGTATTAGGATTAGAGGCACGTCACGAGGCTTTATCAGGTCTGTGGCGTGTGCCGCGCACCTGGACGGCAGGTAGGAAAGGTAATGAACCTGCGCGGCGGAGGCACGACCAAAATGAGGTTGTTGACTTGGCTTCTGAGCAGCGCAAACGCCTGCCATTGGCTTGGCAGTGTGTCCTGCCTGCACGGGGGTTGATTTATCCGAACTCAGCTCGCGAATTGATGCAACTCCTCCGCGAGCTGCTTCCTACACTTGCCGAACTGGCCCCGCATTGGGCCGTTGTGGGTTGGTGGGACAAACCCCAAATAGAACTGCTCCGTCTTCTCGCTGCTGATTGCTCGAACGACTTGGCTGACCTCCGCTGGCAATGGCTCAGTGTCGCCGATTGTCGCCAACATCAGGCCCAAGGTGTCCTCGTTGTCTTGGACTCGCTGCGCCAATGGTCCGGTCCGGTTCAGTTGGAACATTGGATGCTATTGGGAGCCTTGGCCGAGCGGTGCCTGGTGTTGCTCGAACCCGATTACCAGAAACTTTATCGTCACCTCAATGCGCGCCAGCGGAATAGTGTCTGGCTCAGCGAGTTGTTGGGTCGGGTGGGCCGATTGCCGGTTTTGACCGCGCGCACTGCTGCCGTGGCGGCTTCCTAGTGGACACATCGGCGTAACCGCGAAGTTGGCATGCTCCGGATGGCCAGGGTAACTCACATTCCGCAATAGATCGGGTCAGAAACGCACTTATGCTGAAGTTGTCCCCAGCGATGTTTTTGTTTGTTCCGCGTCCAACTATCTACAATAACATGAGCTTCCTGACCGGGTGCGGTCAGGGGTATCGGCACAAGCCAACACGAGGAATGGAGTCATGGCACAACGCTCCTCGAGCATCTCGGAACTGACTTTACTGGTTTTGGCAATGCTGTTAGTCGGAGCGATTTGCATGCCGCTGTGGCAATGGAGTGCCACCGGCAGCGAACCAGCATTGTTTAATCCCCAACGCCTGGGTCGGATGTTTCTGGGTTGGGAACAGGCGGGAGAATACATCTGCTTCTTCTGGGCCAGTTTCATGCTGTTGCAACGCTGGTGGCAGGTGCGACGGCAACGTCATGCGTTCACCGTGGACTGGCTGCCGGTGACTCCCCACCAACGATTCGTCCCGGAAGATGCCCATCAGTTGCAAGTCAGAGTGGAAGACGTGAATCGTCCTGGGAAAAAGTATCTTCTGGGAACGATGCTGAGTCTGGCTCTGCAGAAGTTTCAAAGCACACGTTCGTCTCAGGAAGCCAGTCAGGTGGTGCGAACCTGGGCCGAGCTCGAAGGGGATCGCTTGGCCAATTCGCTAAGCACCGTGCATTACCTGGCTTGGGCCATTCCTGCCCTCGGTTTCCTCGGAACGGTGCGTGGCATCAGCATGGCCTTAGCTGCGGCTCCCGCGCTGGGGCAAGATTCCGAACAAGTAGCCTCTGCTCTGCAGAGCTTCCTGACCCACACCAGTTCCAGCCTGGCGATCGCTTTCGACACCACGTTTGTGGCATTACTGCTGAGCCTGGTTCTGATTTACTGGCTGCATCGCGTGCAGCGCCAGCAGGAAGACCTGGTACTGGATTGTCAGGAATATGTCCTGGAAAAGCTGGTGACACGCTTCTGCGACACGCCGCTGGTAATCAGCAACATGGGCAACGGTGAGTTGGTTTCCCCGGACGAAAGCAGGCTGCGGACCCCTAAAGGTTAGGTAGTCATCGCTCCGCGATTCAGGGGGGATGGTGGGCATGATGTCTCTGGGCCTGATGGAGTGGACAAGCCGATGGCTGCGCGTCTGGCGGAAAGACGGCCGCGGCGATTGGTTTGCCGAGGTCCTCCAGGATCAGGCCTCTACTTTACCCCTAATAGTGCACTGTCAAAGGAATCGCTCGGCAGCCTGGTTGGCGGGGCTGTTGGGCATAGGGTCACGTTGGCAAGTCGGTTGGCCGGCCTGGAAGATGTATTTTCTGAAACCAGCGGAAGTGCTTACCGATTTCTTACCCCATTGGCATTTGGCCAAGTCCTGGCGCATCGGGACGACGACTATCTCGACCCAGCAACTGCTCCGTCTGATATTGGCACAACTCGCCCCTGTCTTGCAGAGCACAAAAACCTGGTCTCTATTGCTTCCCAGCTACTGCGAAGAACAACAGTTGACGGATTTCCTTCGCCAACTGCGCCAGGCAGGACTGAAAGCCGATGCGGTCTTGGCCCAGGATTTGGCGTTAGCCTGCGCGGCTTGGCAACAGCATGGGCCTTGGACTGCGGCTCTACTGGCTGATCTGGATGACCACGCTCTGGTGGTGACCCAGACCATATGGAACGAGCCAAACTTATTGATCTCCCGCAGGCATGTCTTTCCCGAATTGGGCCTGCGCATCTGGATTACGCGATTAGTTCAAGCGTGTGCGGATCTTTCGGTGCGCCAGACCCGGCAAGACCCGCGCCTTTCCCGGGAGGCCAGCCAACTCTTGTACCTGCAGTTGACCGCGGCGTTGTCTCGGTTGCAGAATGAGCCTCTGAGTTTGCACGTGCATGTTCCTGATTTTCACGCCGAGCTGGTGCTAACGCCCGATTTAGCCAAACAGGCTTGCCTGCCCTTGGCTCAGATGTCGGCCCGCATCATCCGCGAGCTGTACGTTCCTAATACGGAGGTCTTCCTCTCCCAGCGCTTCGCCGAACTGCCTGACGTAATTCGGGTTGTGTATCAGGCTTTGGGGCATCGCTTACCTATTTTTGTGGTGGAACAAACGCCTTACTTGGAAAGTGCCGCTCAACTTACCCTTACTTCCAGTTCCGAAGCAGTGCCGGCGGAACAAATGCCCGCTCTGTTATGGCGGCACGCACGCTCGATCCATGACTGGGCCGAGACTTCCTGACCCACTCTTTTAGTCACTCCACTGCCGCATCGTATGGATGGGGAAGTCCTTGTGCATGGACGCCTTCACCACCAGCACGACAGTCTTTGCAATTCAGAGGATCTGAGCCATGCTTGCACACCGACGCCAAAGTCATGCTCCGTTCTTCAATCTTTCGCTTCTGGATGTCGTTTGCAACGCTTTGGGGGCCATCATATTCTTGATGTTCCTGGGCTACTGGCAGGCTCATCATGTCTCACACCGCCTGCAAGCCTCCTTGGCCGACTTGGCGACGAAACAGGCAGCACTCACCCAGCGGGAAAATGCACTGCAACAAGCCCGCAAGGAGTTGAGCGACCTGCTCAACCAGTTGGGCGTTACCCAAAAACAGTTAGCGACTACGCAGCACTATTTGAGAAGTACCGAGAAAGCCCGATTGGCAGCGCAGCAAACCGCTGAAGAACTTCGCGTACAACTGCATGCCGAACAGCATCTGCGCCAACTGTACCAGCAATTAGCAGGAGCCTGGGAACAAAAGGCGCGTGACCTGGAGGTTTTAGCCGCCGACGCCGCCAACCAACTCCGCCAGCGCCAACTTGAACGTGAGCAACTCGCCGCCGAATTCATGAAGCTGGATGCCCAGCGGAACCAGCTTTCCGTTTTGCTCAAGCTGGCTCAAGAGGACTTAGCCAGGTCGAGCCAGCAGAATCGCAGCTTGCAGGAAGAACTAACTCAGCATCGGGCACGCATTTTCGAGTATTTCCATGCCTTGCAGATGCGCGAGGCAGAAATCCAAAGTTTGCAAACTCGCCTCAGCGAGTTGGACAAGGAGCGTTTTTCGGCCTCAGCGTTGGCTGCCCAGTTACAGAAGAATCTGCTTACTGCGGAAGCACGCGAGAAACTCCTGACCGGAGACTTGGCACGTTCGCAGAAGGCCGTGGAGGAATTGACCCGCGAATACGAGAAACTGGCCCAGGAACGCGAGGAACTGGCAAAACGTCTGGCTACCCAACGCCTTGAGAATCAGCGCTTATCTGAGCAGCTGGTGCTGGCCCAACGCCAGATTGGTGAAGTCCAGAAGCAGAGCGAAAAGTTACGGGTCCTGCTCCAGCAAGCCCAGACACGCTTCGCGGGCGTAGACTTATCAGGGCGACGTGCGGTTTTTCTCGTGGACACTTCCGGCAGCATGGGCAAACGTGATCCAAACACCGACGATGCCACTAAGTGGCCCAGAGTTTGCGAAACCGTGCGCCATGTCCTTCTCAGTATGCCCAATCTTGAACAATTCCAACTCATTACCTTCGCCAGTACCGTTAACTATCCTCTCGGACAGCCGGGCCTGTGGCAGACCTATGATCGCGACCATTCTCCCTTGGAGGTTTTCGAGGTTTTGAGACGGATACGTCCGGAGGGTGGAACCAATCTGCATCTGGGATTTCAGGAGGCTTTTCGTTACCGACCCCTGGGATTGGACACCATCATTCTGTTTTCCGACGGTTTACCCACGGAAAGTCCCGATTTGACCGCGGAAGAGCAACGGCTCGAAAACAAAGAGCGTGAGCAACGCCTGGCCCCCCGGCTTCTCAGGCGGATTGCCGAATGGAATGCGCCCCGCCCTGAGCTGCCTCAACGGGTCCGCATTCATGCGGTTGGCTTTTACTACGACAGTCCTAACCTGGGTAATTTCCTTTGGGCACTGGTTCGGCAAAACGACGGTACCTTCGTGGGCATGAGCGAGCCTTAGACTCTGCCCGGCATAAATAGGGCATGGAAGCCAATAGAAAAGCCTATCCAATCTCTGGAGCGTTGACAGACGCAAACTTTGGTCGCCAAACAAAAAACCCGAGCCTTTAGCTCGGGGTTGATTCGCCTTGAGGCGTCTTCGAGGTGTCAACGAGGGCGCTGAGCTTTATTTTCCGTCGGGCTTCTTCACGGGCAACAACTTGATTTCGACGACCTTGCCCCCGTCAATGGTCACATCCACCTTTGTGCCCGGCTTGAAGCCCTTGAATTTCTCAGAGGGAATCACCGTGCCTTTCGGGCTGAGAATCTTGACGTCGGCGATTTTCACCGTGTATTCCTTGTCGCCGACTTTGAGCACAGCCGTCTGAGTTTCCTTGTCGTATTTCTCCACGACTCCCTCAGCGGCCCAGCAGACGGCTACCGCAAAAAGCATTGCCACGACAGCAGCAAGCACCTTGCGAAGCATGAATCACTCCTCCATTGTTGTGCAGCCCAGGATGGCTCGGTTCCAGGCCCGCTACCTGAAAACCGCTCCACTGCCGCTCCCTGCCGTCAGAGCGTCCAGTGGTTTCTCCTTTTTATTGAACACTGGCCATTGCTCCAAGTATCGCCGTTGGCCCGTTTATCCGCCCTAGAATTGGCCACTCCGTGCATCAAAATGGGTTGGTTTGTCCCACAGTTGTCCGCCGTGCTTAATCCAGTCGGCAATCCATTCAATGATCAGCTTGACCGGGACTCGTGGATAACCGAAAAGCCGATGAACCTCAGCGGCATTGCTCAAATAAGCGTCGGGAGCCTCGGTGCCGACGAATTGGGGTTTTTTTCCGAACAGCTGGCCAAATTGTTCCGCCGCCCATCGAACGCTCACCGTTTCCGGTCCGGCCAGGTTGAACACCTGCGGTGGCACGGCGGCATGAGCCAGGGATTGAATGGCCCAGGCGTTGGCGTCGCCTTGCCAGAGTGCGTTGAAACAGCCCATGGCCAAGGGAATCGGCTGCTCTTCCCATACGGCACGGGCAATGTCCACAAGGACACCATAGCGCAGCTCATGCGCGTAGTTAAGTCGCAGAATCGTCATGGGGATATGTTCGCGTCGGCTGAAGAACTCGAAAACCCGTTCCCGCGCAACTGCACTGGCGGCGTATTCGCCGTCCGGATGCAACGGTTGGGTTTCCCAGCTGCCGCCCAGGACTGCCGGCACCATGCCATACACGTTTCCCGTCGAGAAAGCCACGATGCGTGCCCGACGATATCGCTCTGCCACCAGTCCGGGTAAATAGGCATTGATCACCCACGTGCGGGCTTCGTTCCCCGTCGTTCCGAATTTCACACCGACCAGGTAAAAGACAGCCTCCGCCTCGGGTAAACGTTCCAGGTTCTGGCGATTCAACAAATCACAAGTAATCACCTCGATTCCGTCGCCCTGCAAACTTTCCACCAGGCTGGACTGGGTAAACCGAGACACGGCAAAAATGCGTCGAGGGGAGCCCGCCTGGTCTGCGGCACGGCGGAGCATACGCGTCAGACTCGGCCCCATCTTACCGCCGGCACCCAACACGACAATGTCCCCGCGAAACTGGCCCACAGTTTGAACCACCCCAGGGGTCGGCTCGCTCAGCCATTTTTCCAAGGAAGCTGTGTCGCTGATTCTGGTCGGCAGAGTGCTCATGTTCCGTTTCGATGTTTTCCCTGGTGCCGCAGGAACCAATCCTCAGCCCGTGACTTCGACACAAGTGCTCATCAGGTGCGTTAGGCTGAGTTTAGAACGACATCGAGCCGGGGCTATTGACAACGAATGGTGATGACCGTGGTGTTGTCAGAGCCGCCGTAAGCATTGGCGAGGTTGATGAGTCGGCGTGCGCACATTTCCGCGGAATCCGCACGCTGCAGCATTTCAGTAAGCGTGGCGTGATCAACATGATTGGTCAAGCCGTCGCTACACACCAATAGCCAATCGCCGGGCTTCAAGACCACGCTGAGGGTTTGCGGCTCGACGAACGGCTGGGCGCCGAGGGCTTGTTGCAACTCATTCTTGCGGGGATGATGCTCGGCTTCCTCGGGAGTCAGCTGGCCGAGTTCGACCAGACGATTCACCAATGTCTGGTCGCGGGTGAGCTGGCGCAAGTGGCCATCGGAGTAATGGTAGGCGCGACTATCGCCGACGTGCGCGAGAACCGCCTGGTTTCCGTGAATGATGAGCAGTTCACAGGTGCACCCCATGCCGCGTTTTCCCTGCGGTGAGCGCGAGAACTGGTACATCTGCTGGTTGACCTCACGCAACATATCGAACAGAAACCTGCGGCAGGCCTCCGCGTCCCAGGAGAACTGATTGCTAGTAGTCAACAACGGCTTGGCATAATCACTCTGGAGCACCCGTTGGCGAATTAGTTCGATGGCCATGGCTGCAGCCACTTCTCCGGCTTCATATCCACCCATGCCATCGCACAAGACGGCAAAAAAGGTTTCGCCCAGCCTTTCCTCAAAACCTTGGGTGCTGTGCCAGAGGGCAAAGGCATCTTCATTATTACTGCGCAGTTTTCCGATATTGCTCCAACCAGCGGCATCTAAGCGAACAATGCTGAGTTGTCGGCCAGTATGGCGCAACGCCCGCGCCAATTCGTCCCAGCCGGTCGGATCACTGCGAGCAGCCTCGTCGGTTGGGAAACGATGCTCCTTCTCGCGGACAAAAGTCTTCATGATCAAACGGGCATAGGCGGGATGGGCATCGGGGAAGCGAAATACCAACGACTTGGGAATCCACGGCCGCTCAAAATCGCTTTCGGTCAACTCGTGGCCCAGGTACAGGGCGTACAGCAAGGCGCCAAAACTATAGAGAGGGGACTGACCATCTACTTCGGTTGGATTAAGGATCAATTCGGGAGGAGTATATGGTGTTGTAGCCAGGTGGGGTTGGGCAGGGTAAGGCAAAGGCACCAGCAAACTCAAATCAGTCAACATCAGCTGACCGGCACTGCCCTGACGCAATAATTCCGGTTTGAGATATTCGGGGATAGCACCCGCGTGCACCAGCACCTTCATGCCTTCGCAAAACTGCGCCAGCAGTTCAAAGCGCTGAATCATGCTCAGGTGAGGATCATCGAAAACACTCCAAAGGTCTGGGCCCTCAGCTGCTTCCTCCACCAGAAATACGGCGTGATTGTCCTGAACTACGTCAAGGACGCGCGGCCAGGCGGGATGGTGGATTTGTTCCAGCAGAGCGATTTCCCAACCCAGTTCCGGCCACTGGGTGCTGATTTCGGCAGGTAAGCGGAAACGACCGATGCAGACACTGCTGCCATCAGATGAGGTGGCAGTAACAGCCTGCTGCACCAGCACGACGCTACGTTGGCCATTCTGTCGATCAACGGCGCGATATCGGATGGTGGGCGGCCGTCGCGATATTTCTGAAGCAATCTCGTAGCGATTTGCGACCAGTGTCCCTGAAGGTAATGCAGCCGCCTCTTGCCAGGCAGGAGCAGCCATAGGCACGTCCCCCCCTGCTCCTTCTGGCAAAGCGTAACCGCAATCGGAGCAGAACTGGCTGTCGGCACTGAGAACCGAACCGCAGGATGGACAATTCCTGACTGCGGTTTCCGCTACAGTTACGTTCGCGGGTGCCGTTGCTAGGCAGGTGCCTTGAGTAGGTTCCATCAGCACGCTCGTGGCCGGAGCCGCCTCCGATAAACCGCCAACTTCAGACGCTGGTGTTTCACCAGGGCTCATGGCGGGTCTGTTCTGCTCTGGTACGCCCGTTGGCAAGGAAGCAGTGTCCGGCAGCGAGGCTTCCAGGTGGCTCTTCAAATCGGGACGATTTTTTGAGGGAACTGCCTGCTGGCCTACTATTTCCGCTACGGGCAAATTGGCGGGATCGAGCTCAGCAGGCATAGCACTTCTTTCCAGGACCGTCGCTATCGGCAAGGCACTGGCATCCGGGACTGAGGCGGCTGGTGCCACTGCAGCGGTCGGCAAGGACTCAGCCGATTCCGAGGAAGCGGAGGAATGCATTGGGGCAAAGGCGTGCTCGTGCTGAGGCTGAGAAGACATGTGCGACTCCCGTAAATCAACGCAGACGATTGCCACAATGGATGCAGAATCGGCTACCCATGCGATTCATCTTGCCACATTGTTGACAAGGCGGCGACATATCCGTGAGCGGAGCCGCGCACTTGACACAATACGGTTCGCGCACCTTATTGACGGCCTGACAGTTCGGGCAGCGGACTTCAGTAGTCACGCGCCGCGCTTCCAAATCGGCCTTGAATTCCCGCGCAGTGAAGTAGCGGTCATTTACATCCTCGGAAAGGTTGATGCGCACCAACTCGAAAAACCAGCGTTGCTGCGGGGGAATAGTGCCATTAGGCAGGCGCAACAACTCTTCGATTTCCTTGCCTGTATAAGCACCTTCCGGAGCGCGGCCAGTGGCCAAATGATATAAGGTGCCGGCCAAGGCGAATAGGTCACTGCGGGGTTCCGGTTTACCGATGATTTGTTCCGGAGGAGCATAGCCTTCCGTATAGACGCGCGTCTTGACCTGCAGGCGCGTGCGTGCAGTTCGGCCCAGATCGCGGGCTGTGCCAAAGTCTATCATCTTGATACTGCGACCGTCCGGTAGCAGCATGATGTTATCAGGTTTCAGGTCGCGGTGCACCACAGGCGGATTGAGCGTATGCATGTGATGCAGGACGTCACAGATTTGCTTACCCCACTCGATGACCAAATCCAGCGGGAAGGGACGATTCTGGTTTTGTTCCAAAACCTTGACCAGGTCGGTGCCTTGAATGAATTCCATGACCAAATGCGCCGATTGCCCTTTCTGAATGAACTCATAAATGCGAGGAACAATAGGAAGGGAGGAAAGCGCCCGCAGGATCTCTGCTTCCCGGCGGAAGAAGCTGAGCCGGATTTTGAATTCTTCCGGATCGGGACAAATCATGTCTTTGATAGCGACAACCTGGTTAGTTCGCGTATCCACGGCGCGATAAACGGCGCCGAAGCCACCCATGGCGAGAAGTTTTTCAATGCGATAACGCCCCTCCAACATGCTCCCCGGCGCACTGGGCAACATGGTGTTACAACGCTGACAATATTGCAATCCCGGTGGATTCGCCGCGCCGCAAGCCGGGTTGGTACAGACGACTACTGCGGCACCCGTTTCCTGAACCTGATCGGTTTCGGAAGTCCAGCCGCACTCCAGACACATCGTGGCGTTCGGGGGTAGCGCAGCATTACAGGCCGGACACTGGCCTAACGAACCCGCTACCCGCGTCGGCGGACGAATGACCACGGAGTCGCTGGTCAGGCTGTCGGACACCGCCCCGCCGGCAGGAGCGCTGGCAGGTGCCGGCGATGGTGCGGCCGCGGATGGCGAACGCATCGCTCCCGAGCCCGCCGCCGACGGTGCAGCCGAGATCACCGTGGCGGTGAATACCTGTTGGCAACTCGGACAACGCACTGACCGATTGGCCAACTGTTCCGGTATCTGAGCCGGCTTCCGACAATACGGACATTGTAGCAGGATGGGCATGGCTCAACCTGTCACTGCAGTCTGAGGTTCCCGGTGCATTAGCCTGCGACGGCAGGCGCCACCGCTTCCGGCCGGGGCGCTGGCCGACGAGCCCGTGCTCGGAAGATCAGCACACAGTCCCCGACACGAATCCGATCTCCCGATTGCAGTGGCTGTTTTTCCACGACACGTCTTTCGTTGACAAAGGTTCCCCCGGGCGTCTGGCAGTCTTCCAGGAAATATTCCGCACCATCCATGATAATACGGGCGTGCAATTTCTCGACCCCTTTGCCTCCGTAAAGCCCAATGTCGCAACCCTCCGCACGACCGATGGCCACCACGGCCTTGTTAATCGGAATCTCTCGACCGGGCCGGAATCCGCTCTCCACAATCACCCAGGCATCGCGCAAAATGACCTGGGCCAGCCCGATGAACAATCCCAACAGCGCGCCAAGAATCGTCCAGCCAATCGCCGCCGGGCTCAAAGGTTCCGCTCGACCGCGCAACACCGGTGTCAGCACCTGGGCAATCACCACTAAGGCGAGACCCCCTAGCAAGCCGCCTAACGTGCCTCCGATAACACCATTGCGCACTTTGCGCAGCACGCCCTTCAACGGGGCACGGGCTAACAGCAGCTTCACCAAACCCCACACGCAGATGCCAAAACCAATCAGCGCTCCCGCGACTACCCAGCCCACGATCCGCAAGTATTCATGCAAGAACGCCAATACTTGGCCCAACAGACCTCCAATCAACCCCGCGAAACCACCTAACACCAGCCCTGCGATTGCCCCGGGCACCATCGCCGACCAGCGTCCACCCGTGGACAGGAAATTGTCGAACAAACCCAAAATCGCTCCCACCAGCGCACCCAACAATGCCCCTTTTGCGCCTGCTTCCAGGATTAGCTTCCACGCCGCGGTTTGGCCTTCGACGCCAAAAATGAGCCAACTCGCTAACCACGCCCCAAGCGCCCCCCAGGCACCCCCTAAGGCCATGTAATAGACATACAGCCGAAATGACATAGCCGCCTCTGTTGCTTGCTCGCTTCGCGCTGAGAAGTCATGGCCAGCGGCCCGCTAAATAGCTGGCTTCTCCAGCCGACAGTGGGCCGTCTAGCACCTCCAACCTTAGGCCGTTACATTTTTCATTTTGCTACTTAGGCACCTGCGGGTCAACGGGTGCCACGTTGTGCACTTCGCAATCCGCAAAACCACCGAGTCGTCAAAACGGCCACGCCACAAACTTTTCTCACTCCGCGAGGAAATAGACCATAATCGGCTGAGGCAAGCCGATAACGCCAATTTGCGTGAAACGGAAACGCTGAATGATGGCCACTGCTTGCTGAGCCTCATGGAAACGCCGAAAGCGGAAATAACGATACTTCCCATCTGTAACCCAGAAGTATTCGCCCACTTGCTGCACTTGCAAGCGTTCGGGCTGCAGTGGGATAGTTCGCTGGCCAGGCAGCCGGCCTCGAGGCGCCTGACCGTAACTAAACCAAAACTCGATGGCCGCGTCTCCCTCTCCCAACGTCCACCGTTCATTCAGGCGATAAAACCGTATCGCCTGCAAGGCAAACATCGCCTCGGTATCGTGCCGCGCAAAGTTTTTCAGCACCACATCGCCCGATACCAAAAGCCAGCGACCATTTTCTTGCCGCAACTGCACCTGCATCGGATCGAAATGCTGTCGCCGCAAGCTGCTCAGCGTCGCTGAGGCATCAGGCCCTTCCACGCTGCTGCCTGCCACCTGGGCCGCGTTGCTGATTTGACCGTCGGCCTGTGGTGATAACGTAGCTTTACTCGGCACCGACGTTGTCGCTGGAACCGGCGGCATGCCACCAGGCATGAAATAAGGACTGGGGAAATTCCCTGACGGTGCGGAACGCACCGTAGTCGGCTCGGCCATCGGCCAGGCATTTCCCCGCCAAAAACTTTCCGCCCACGGATAAAACCAAGGACGCTGTGGTACGGAAGGCGCCTGGCCTGTCTGACTCCACCAAGGCCATTCACTGGGACGCGCTACCCCCTGCGGTCCGCTCCATGACCATGGTAACGGCGCTGCCTGAGCCGAACCTCCCTGCGCCGTTTGCGCCCTCCCCAGGGATTGGGGCACACCGACAGGCAGCCCGCTTTGCGCTCCGACTGTCGGCAAGAAAATTCCGACCAACACAGGACAGATGCCAAGAGCCAGTGCCAGCGCACGCCCACACACCCGATAACCGCCCCAGTAGGATTTCTCCCACCTGGGCTCGGCGTTAACAACATGGCTTACAATTGCTTCCTTGGTGAAATTCCCACACCACCAGGAGTTCTTCCGCATGTGCCTGGCCCCAGCGTGTGATTGCGAGCGATACAAGGGCTCATGACGCCTGCCGTTGCAGCCCCCGCGCGGCGCACACTGTAGTCCGATATTTTCCCGCGCACCGCTTAGACCAACTCCCGAACATTTTGTCAAGAGCGAACCGCTATCGTGCCCCGAGGATTGCAAAGCCCAAGGCTAGCGAAACCGTGCCACAGACGGACGGGTACGCCAATACCTCCAAGGCCCAAGGTCGGTTGAACAACTTGTATCCTCTAAGAAACCCCTCTCCCCGCCTCTGGCCCGTCCCAACAATTCCCAGGCCTAAGAGCAGTGAGACTATGCCATAGACGGACGCGTGCTGCAATAGTTGCAAAGCCCAAGCTCAGTGAAACCTCATGTACCCCAGCACTGCTCTGCCTGCCTCTGGCCCGCCCCAACAATTCCAAGCGCGAAAAACAGCGAAACCGTGGCACAGACGGACGCCCGTCCGAACAACTGCAAGGCCCAAGGTCGGTGATTACCATTGCGTCAAGAACAACCTGCGCCAGGTCGTAATCCCCGCCCGAATAACTCAAGACTCCAACAGCAGATACGTAATGTCGTCCTTCCACCGAATGGCGCCAGGTGGTAATCCCCCCGAATGACTCAAAACTCGAAAAGCGGTAACACTGGCCGTCCATAATCGGTGACAGCATGGCCAGCATCGGGGTCAGAGTTATAAACCAAGAACGTTGTGCTTGCATCAATGCCCAACTACCACCGCAAGCGATCTTGCCCTAGTCGGCTCTGCGTTCATCTGCGTAATCCGCAGCTGGATTTGCTAACAGCCCCTACCGCGCGATGCTCAGCCCGTTCCCTCAGCGCCCAAGCAGTAAGCACCATATCCAAGCACTTAGTTTGCCCAACTCCCGCGCGACGCTCCGCGCCGTCAGCCGGGCGTTCAGCCTCCCCCCAGGCTCAATTTCCCCCCAAGGCTTTGGGGGCCCGCGCGACGCTCCGCGCCGTCAGCCGGGCGTTCAGCGCCGTCCGCTGAGCGCTCATCCGCCCAAGCTGGCGTTTACTTGGCTACCGTTCCCGACAGCGCGGCCTTCAGCCCGTCCGCTCGATACTCAGCCCGTACTCTACGGTTTGCTTTGCTCGCAACTCCGGTTCACCGTGCGTTCATCTGCGTAATCCGCGGCTGGATTTGCTAACAGCCCCTACCGCGCGATGCTCAGCCCGTTCCCTCAGCGCCCAAGCAGTAAGCACC
>JANWVZ010000071.1 GCA_025056555.1 Gemmatales bacterium
GACGGCACGAATGAACGCCTGATTATCGGCGGACTGCTGGGCAATGGTAGCGTGCCGGGCATTACAGTCACCTATGGCCCGGACCATCACTCGGTCACGCTCAGTGGCGTGGCGAGCCGAGCGACCTACGAGAGTTTGCTGGCCACCTTGCAATACCAAAATTCAGCCGCCAGCCCGAACATGACCAGCCGACAAATCTCCGTGCGGTTGACGGATAACGGCGACGGCACGAACCCTGCCGTCACCGGCCCGTTCAGCTATGCTCTGATTGCGTTTGCCGGGAGTCAGGCGCCGGTGTTAGATTTGAATGGCTCGGCCCAGTTGGGCACGGGATATAGCGCCCTGTTTGCTCTTCCAGGGCCTGGCACGATCCCTGTGGTCAATAGCACGGCCCTGAGTATCACCGATGCCGACAGCACCTGGCTCGCCTCCGCCCAAGCCGTGCTTACAAACCGTCCCGATGGTTCCGCGAACGAACGGTTGATCGTCGACACCGCCTTGGCCCAATCGCTCGGTATTCATGTCACCTATGACAGCGGTACTGGAACATTGCACCTGGTGGGGCCCGCCTCATTGACGGACTTCCGAGATGTCCTCCGGACGCTGCGATATCAGAACGATCTCACGAATCCCAACCCCACGCAGCGCCTGATCGAGGTGCGCGTCCATGATGGCGCCAACCAAAGTAACGTAGCCAGGTCTTTGGTGACCTTCCAGGGAAGCGCTCCCCCCACCGTGGATCTCAACGGCTTGGCGTTGGGCTCGAATTACGCGGTGACGTTCACCATTCCGGGTCCCGACAGTGTGGCGATTGCCGCATCGGGAGCATCCGTCCTGGACTCCGATAGTACCCACCTGTGGATGCTGACGCTCACGCTGACAAACCGGCCCAATGGAGCCAATGAGGGCCTGACTTTCAGCACAGCTGCGACCTCGCTCAGTGCAGCGTATAACAGCTCGACAGGCGTGCTGACCATCGTCGGGCCAGGTCCCGTTTCCGAATTCAATACAGTGCTGGCCAGCGTGCAATATTTCAACAACGTAACCATTCCGAATACCACAGCACGCATCATCAATGCTCAGGCGCACGATGGCGCAGGCTTCGGCTCAGTGACGACGACCACGGTAACCTTCGCGGGCGCGCAACCGCCCGTCGTGGACTTGAACGGTCCTGCCGCCGGAACCAATACCAGTGTCTCAGCCAACACGCCGGGCCCGATTGACGTGCCGGTCCTGGATAATAATGCCACGTTGACCGATCCCGACAGTCCCAAACTCATGTGGGTGCGCATTAGACTGACGAATCGGCCCGACGGCAACAGCAACGAGCGATTGGTCGTTGACACGACAGGCACAGGCTTGAATGCCAATTACAACAGTGCCACTGGTGTTTTAGAGATTTCCGCGGCCACGCCCCAGCCAATTGGGAACTTCCAGCAGGTGCTGCGCACTTTGCGCTACCAGAACGATGTTACCTTCCCGAATACCACGCCGCGGGTAATAGAAGTAACCGCCAACGACGGTCTCAGCACAAGTAACCTGGCCACGGCCACGGTGAACATCCTAGGCGCGACGCCACCGACGGTGGATTTGAACGGCGTGAGCACTCCGGGCACAGGCTTCTCGGCAGTCTTGCCCATGGGGGCGACTTCCGTGGCCATCGTGAGTCCCGCTCTGGCCATCCTTGATCCCGATAGCCCGCAGTTGCGAAGTGCCACGGTACGTATCACGAACTTGTCTGATTTCCTGGACGAAGGTTTGGATGTTGACCTCGGCAGTTCGGGACTGAGCAAGAGCTATAATTCGAGCACTGGAGTATTGACGATTAGCGGAATTGCTCCCCGCGCCGTATATGAACAGGTGTTGCGCACTTTGGTGTATTCTAACACGCGGACATTCCCAACTCCCACACCGCGGAATATCACGGTAGTCGTGAATGATGGATACGGGAACGGTCCCGCGAGCACGAGCACAGTTACGTTCCAGGGCGCGGCCTCGGCTCCTGCGGTGGATTTGAACGGGGCGGCGGCAGGTTTGAACCACACGGTCACCTACGCCAGCGGCGGCGTCCGTATCGCCCCGGGAGGCACAATCACCGACGTTGATAGTCCGCAATTGCGGCACGTGACGGTGCGGCTGCTGAATCGGCCGGATGGCGTCCTGGAATCTCTCACCGCGGACAGCACTGGCACCAGCATCAGTGTTACCTATAACGCCAGCACGGGATTGCTCACCCTGGTCGGGCCGGCGCCGCTGAGCGAATTCCAGCAGGTGCTGCGCAGCGTCACTTATGTCAACGGCCGAGCTATTCCGACGCCCGACCCGCGTACGATTCAGGTGATCGCCAACGACGGCTACAACAACAGTGCTGCCGTTACCAGCACGGTCCAGTTCCCCGCGACCATGATCGTGCCGGACCCCAGCGGCGTGGGCAATGCCTTGTACGTGCTGGGGACGACCAACGGGGATCAGATATTCGTGGCCGCGGCGGGTACGACCCAGTTCCAAGTCGTGCGGAACGGTTCGCGCGTAGGCGTCTTCAATCGCAGTGCGTTCCGCCGCGTCATTGTCAACGGCTTATCCGGGAATGACCGAATTGAGATCGAACGCACTTTGAACCTGCCCGCGATTCTTATGGGCGGAGCGGGAGATGATGTGCTGCTCGGTGGGCCCGGCGCCGATGTCATAGTAGGTGAAGCAGGCAATGATGCGTTGTATGGTCGTGGCGGGCGGGATTTACTGATTGGCGGTGCCGGTGCCGACCAGATCTACGGCCATGAACCCGGTCAACCGCAAGTCGGCAGTGATCAGGATATCCTGATCGGCGACAGTACGGTGTATGACGACGACCTGTCGGCGCTGGCGTTGCTCATTGACCGCTGGGCCGGCGCAGGCACGTATCAGCAACGCGTCAACGCATTGCTTAACGGGATTGGCGGCGCGCCTGTCTTGAATACCTCGCGAATCATTTTCGATAATACGCGCGACACGCTCTTTGGCGGACACGATACCGACTGGTTCTTCAACCTGAACAATCGCGACGCTCTCAATGATCGCGTAACCACCGAGCGCGTGAACTGAACGCGTCTGCTGCCGATGAACATGCGAATCCCCTTCGAGGCGTCCGAGGAGGGATGGGCACAACGGTAACAGCGGTGCTGTCCCAGCCGGCTGTCTCAGCCCGCAGACTCGGCAGCGCGATCATCGCGGCGAACCAGCCCGTACTTTTCGAGTTTGCTCAGGAAGGTACTGCGAGGCATGCGGAGCAAACGGGCCGCCCGTGATTTATTACCGCCGCAAAGGTGCAAAGCCCGGAGCAACCGTTCACGTTCCTGAATGGCTTGGAGGGTTTGCCACTCGGCTTGGGGTAAAGCGTGCCAGGGACGGGAAGAAGGCACTGCTTCGGGCGCAGGGCGCATCCTGGGCTGAGTCTGGGAGGTGTGCGTGGCCGCTGCCAGGGCGTTCTCAGCGGCGAATACCAGTTCCGGCGGCAGTTCGCGGACTGTGAGCGTTGAACCTTCGGCCAGAACCACGGCTCGTTCGATGACGTGCTCCAGTTCACGGACGTTGCCGGGCCAGTCATAGGCTTTGAAAAGTTCCAGCACCTCGTCGTCAATGTGGGTGATGCTCTTGCGGCAGCGGGCGTTGTAAATCCGCAAAAAGTGAAGCGCTAACTCATAGAGGTCTTCGCGATGTTCCCGCAAGGACGGCGTGCGGAGAGTAATCACATTCAGGCGGTAAAACAGGTCCTCACGGAAACGCCCTTCGCGCATGAGCCGTTCCAAATCCTGATGAGTGGCAGCGACAATGCGGACATCCACGCGAATCGGCTCGCTGGAACCGACTCGCTCAAAGGTCATCTCCTGCAACACGCGAAGAAGTTTCGTCTGCACGTCCAGGGCAATATCACCAATCTCGTCCAGAAACAGGGTACCGCCGTGGGCCAACTCGAATCGTCCGACTTTGTCGCGGTGGGCTCCCGTAAAAGCGCCCTTGACGTGGCCGAACAGTTCGCTCTCCAGAAGCGTCGGCGAAAGGGCCGCGCAATGGACTTTGACGAACGGTTTCTCACGGCGCGGGCTGAGTTCGTGAATGGCGCGCGCTACCAGTTCCTTGCCGGTACCGCTTTCCCCCCGAATGAGAACGGCAGCGGGACTGGCAGCTACTTTCCGAATCAATTCGTTCAGTTCCTGGATGCGGGCACTGGAACCGACCAGTACCGTGTCAGGCCTGGCAGCAGATTCCGTCGCGGCCGGTGAGCTTGCCAACCCTTCGCGTTCTCCTGAAGTTGCGCTCAGCGCTGGGCTGGCTTCGCTCTGACGCAGGAGCTGGTTTTGCAGGGCGTGAATCCGCCGCTGTTGTTCGGAGATTTTTTCGACTTTCTGCTGGAGTTCGCGATTGAGGATTTCAATGCGTTGATGAGTCTGAGCACTATGAAGGGCGAGAGCCGCCATCTGGGCAAAAGCACGCAGGAGGTGACCGTCTTCCGCATCGTAGTACGGTTCGGCGCGGGCCACCAGGACGATGGCCTTGACGACGCCCTCGTAAGTCAGGGGGACGGCCAGGTGCGTCTGCCATTGTTCCAACTGTCGCTGGGCGGGAGTTAACACGCGAAAAGGCGTCCAGGGAAGATACAGAGGACACTCCAGTTCGGCCGCCTGAATCACGGCGGCGTCGGCGGCAATGGATTCCGGAGGCTGCCAGTCGCCATGCTTGACGCTGAGCCGCAGTTCGCCGCCCTCGCTGTCGCGCAGATACAGAGCGGCGCGACGAGCATCGAGTCCCTCGACCAGCACCTGGAGCAATTGGCGGCATAGGGTCGGAACATCCACCAGCTGAGCCAGGGCCTGGCTCATCCGCTGCAGCGTGCGATCCAGCTGAGATTTCTCACGGTAGAAGCGCAGGTGGATGGCTTGGCGCAGCCGCCAGCGCACCCAATCCATGACCATGAGCAGCAGCCAGGCAGTCAGGCTCACCAGCACGGCCTGGCGAAACGGGGAATGGCTTTCGCCGCGACTGCCGATCATCAGTGCTACGACGAACACCAGTCCCGTATAAACTAAACCGGCCAGGGCACCGAGCAGCAGGCGGGCCAAGCCCCAGTGAAACACCTGACCCACTTCCATCATGCCGTAGCGGGAAATACTGATGCCATAGGCTAAGGTGAAACACAACGAGGCCAGGAACATTGGCCAGGTCGCGCCGCCCAAACTGAACCGCTCTGCGTCCAGAATGGCTAAGGTTACGGTGTAAACCACCAACCCCAGAGCGATTAGGGCACCGGCCAGAATCCATTGCAGTTGTTTGCGTTCGCGGCTGCCCGGCTGACTCGTCCAGAAACTCTGGGCCAGGCTCGCCACGCATCCCAGGAACAGTGTCGCGGACAGGAACACGCCGACATAAATCTCCGCCATGAGCCAGCCCAGAATACTTTGTACCCGCGCCACTTTGTCCGGCATCGTGCCGAAACGGTAGGTCCAGACCAGGAGCAGATACGTGGCGAGCTTGGCAGTCAGCAAAGCCAGTGGCACCCCGTACAGTGCCCCGAGGATCAGCCGCGGCCAGCGCTCCAGCCAGGCTTTGCGCCTGGGAAACACCAGATAAAAGTGCAGGCTGACCACGGGTAACAGGGCGGCACAAATCATGAACAGCACGACCAGCGGCGGACTGCTGGCGATGCGATACCAGTGGTAGCCCCCCATGAACGCCCCGATGGTTACGACGCACAACACGTAAAATCGCCGCACGGCATCGTCTTGCGGCTTGCGCCACATGACCAGGGCAACCACGCCGAATAACCCGAGTTTGACCACAAACCATAACAGCGAATGAGTGAATTCTTCCGGAGGTGTTGTGCCGACCAGGCACCAGACGGCGGCCTGACGACCATCAGCTTTACGATATTGAACACGAACCCACTCTTCGTCGCCATATACCAGGATATGGGTGTCCTTCTGCGGTAAGGTTTCCAGCGCCTCGCGGGTAAGTTGATCGGGGGAAACCACCAGCCTTGGAAACTCGCGGACGCTGCGAATGTCGGCCAGGGCACGAATGAAATCGGAAAAAGTCTGGATCCGCTGCGGACCGACGGCCAGGATCTGGTCGCCTACTTCGGGCGGTGGATTCGGTTCGTCGCGGAGGTAGGCGTAGTTGATTTTGTGAATCTGTGTGCCGAAAGCCGCTTGGAAGCCGATTTCCGTCGCCTGGGCGGCATACCAAACCACTGCCACCCCGTAAATACATACCCCCAAGCCGATGGTCAGCAGGATGCCCCGTTGCCCAACCATGCCTCCTCCCCGTTGCCTGAGTTGTGCGGTGCTCGCAGGAGGTGAGCCAAAGCACTCGCCCAGTCCAGCGCCTCACCCCTGGCCGACACAACCGGCGCCTGGTGCGGTCGAATCATTGTGCCAGCCGGCACCAAAGCGAGCACTCGAACGTCGCCGCGCCGGGTGCATCGTCAGCAAGCTGTTTTAGGCCACGGCAGCAACGCTCGTCCCTACCGCGCGGGCCAACACCGCTGCCTTGTCGGTGCGCTCCCACGTAAAATCGGGCAACTCCCGCCCAAAATGACCATGTACCGCGGTTTGACGGTAGATGGGCCGACGTAATTGCAACGACTCGATTATCCCTCGCGGTGTCAGGGGGAAATGCGCGCGGATCAGTTCGATCAGTTGCTCGTCCTTGACTCCTTTCCGCGCCGTGCCGAACGTGCTGACCCAGATACTCAACGGCTCGGCGCGGCCAATGGCGTAGGAAAGCTGTACCTCGCATTGGTCAGCCAGGCCCGCGGCAACGATGTTCTTGGCGATGTGTCGCGCCATGTACGCCGCCGAGCGGTCCACTTTCGTCGGGTCTTTGCCGCTAAATGCCCCTCCTCCGTGCCGACCCCGCCCGCCATAGGTATCCACGATGATTTTCCGCCCCGTCAAACCAGTGTCCGCAGCCGGTCCACCTTCCAGAAAACAGCCCGTTGGATTGATGTGGTAAATGATGGCCTCATCCACTAAATCAGGGCGCTCGGCGCGCAATGTAGGCAGGATCAGCCGCTCGATGAGCAGCCGCTTGGCCTTTTCGGAAAACTGCCGCTTCCCTTCCCGCATCTCCACGACGCTTTCATCATGCTGCGTGGATAGCACCACCGTATGAATCCGTGCCGGCGTGCCGTCTGCGCGGTATTCGACCGTCACCTGACTCTTGGCATCAGGTCGCAAAAACGGCAACTCGCCGCTGCGACGCAACTGCGCCTGCTTCTCCACCAACCGATGGGCCAGGTAAATCGGCAAAGGCATGAGGGACTTGGTTTCGCGGCACGCATAACCGAACATCATCCCCTGATCACCCGCGCCGCCGGTGTCCACGCCCATCGCGATGTCCGGCGATTGCTTATGCAGACAGATGTCCACCTGCACACTGTCGCAGGAGAATCCCACACTCGGGTCGATGTACCCGATTTCCCGAATCGTGTCGCGGACCAGCCGATCCACCGTCGAGCGGGTCAAGGGCGCTTTGGTGGTAATCTCCCCCGCTACTACCACCAGGTCCGTGGTCACCAGAACCTCGCAGGCGACGCGGCTGCTCGGGTCTTGCTGAAGGCAGAAATCCAGAATGGTATCACTAATCTGGTCGGCCACCTTGTCGGGGTGGCCCATGCTCACCGACTCGCTGGTAAAAAGGTAATTGCTGCTCGACACGATCAAGTCCCTCCGCGCCCGGAAGAAAACCCTGGCCCGATTTTCTGGGAGGCGTGGCATTGCATAGCGGCTCGATGTACTTTGCGTGCCCATTCCGCCGCGTCCATAGGCACGCTACGACCCCGGCGGAGTTTTGCCAAGGCCGTCCACGCACTGCCGGCCGGCCATCTCTTCAGAATCACCATTATACAAACCTGCTGCTGTTCCACAAGCTTCGCCGACCCTTTCCAAACCGGCTCGGCTGAACTGTCTCACGGGCACCCAGCTCCTGTTTGGTGCGAGCCATCAAAACAGATGAGTCAGCACAAGTGCCGAGGTAAAAGTCCAGCAACCGCTCAGTCTCGCGAGGCGTATAATGGTTAGCGGATTACCGCGAGGGGTATTTCCCGCGTTAGCGGAGGCGGAATCTGACGCAGGGGCATCCGACAAACGGGTCGAGCCTCTCCTGGGTAGGCCTCAGGATGTATTGACCGGCGAAGCTCAGGAGCGTAGATTGGCCGCGAGTTGCTAGCTGGCTCGGAAGCTCAACCGAGCTTCCCCATCAGCGGAACGGTACCATGAATAAGAACGCCACACCTGCCACGGACGAAGCACTTCCTCAGGACATCAGCATATGGGAAAAGATTAGCGACTCGGTCAGCGCGTTCTCCGAGTGGTTGGTTCGGGTGTTAACCCGCTTGCTCGGTTCGAGCAATGACCGCGCCTTACGTGCCCTGGGGTACCGTAAGACAGGCGACCCGGAACAACCTTACGAAGTCGTCGCCGGATCTCTGTTGGCTCGGATTAACGATCTGGAACCGAAAATGCGCGAACTGAGCGATGAGGATTTGCGCAGCCTCGGTGCTCAGTGGAAACAACGCGTCGCCCAGGGGGAACCGCTGGATCAGCTCCTCGTCGAGGTGTTCGCCGCGGTGCGTGAGTCGGCTCGCCGCTACAAGGACATGCGGCACTTCGACGTGCAGATCCTGGGCGGCATCGTATTGCACCAGGGCAAGATCGCCGAGATGGCCACCGGGGAAGGAAAAACTCTGGTGGCCACCTTACCCGCCGTGCTGAACGCCCTGACGGGCGAAGGCGTCCACATTGTTACCGTCAACGATTACCTGGCCCGCCGCGATTGTGAATGGATGACGCCGATCTATCAGGGCGTCGGTATCACCGCCGGGTACATTCAATCGGATATGGACGCCCCACAGCGGCGTCGCGCCTATGAATGCGACATTACCTACGGCACCAACAGCGAATTCGGTTTCGATTACCTCCGCGATAACATGAAGCCGGCCCGCTGGGGGGATCCCCGTTATCCGCCGTATCTGCAGCAGTGTCAGCGCGGCCTGAACTACGCCATCATTGACGAAGTAGATAACATCCTCATTGACGAAGCCCGCACCCCGCTGATCATTTCCGGTCCGGCCTTCGGCGACATTGAGCGTTTTCGCCTTGCCGACCGCGTCGCTCGTCAACTGAAGCCAGGCGTTCATTTCGAGATCAAAGAGAAGGAACATGCCTGCCCTCTGACGGAAGAGGGAATCCGCGAAGCTGAACGCCTGGTCGGTGTGGAAAGTTTTTACACTGCGGGCAACATGGAATGGCCTCACCTGCTTGATAACGCGCTCAAAGCCCACCACTTGTACAAGCGCGATAAGCACTACGTCGTCATGCCGCACCCGGAAACGGGGGAGATGAGTGTGATCATCGTGGACGAGTTTACGGGTCGGCTGATGATCGGTCGGCAATGGAGTGATGGTCTGCACCAGGCCGTCGAGGCCAAGGAAGGCGTGCCCATCAAACAGGAAACCCAAACCCTGGCCACTATTACGTTGCAGAACTTTTTCCGCTTGTACAAGAAGATCGCCGGGATGACGGGCACGGCCATGACCGAGGCCGATGAATTCTGGAAAATTTATAAGCTCGACGTCGTCGCCATTCCCACCAATAAGCCGTTGCGTCGCGTCAATTATCCGGACGTGATCTTCCGCACGGAACGCGAAAAGTGGCAGGCCGTGGTTGAGGAAATCGTCGAAGTCCACAAGACCGGCCGACCGATCCTGGTAGGCACGGTTTCGGTGGAAAAGTCGGAGCGGTTGGGCGAGATGTTGAAGCGTCGGGGTATTCGGTTTGAACTGCTCAACGCCAAACCGGAAAACGCCGCTCGCGAAGCGGAAATCATTGCCCAGGCCGGACGCATCGGCGCCGTGACCATCGCCACCAACATGGCCGGCCGTGGTACCGACATCATCCTGGGGGGCAATCCCGAGTTCCTCGCCTGGGCCAAACTGCGCCATCAGTATCCCTCGCGCCTCGACGTTCCCCCAGACATCTGGAAAAAAACCGTTGATGACATCGAAGCCCAGGAAAAAATGAAGGAGGAAGGCCGCAAAGTTGCCGAACTGGGCGGCCTCCACGTCATCGGCACAGAACGCCACGAAGCCCGCCGCATTGATAATCAATTGCGCGGCCGCGCCGGACGCCAGGGAGATCCGGGCTCGAGTCGTTTCTTTCTCTCCCTCGAAGACGATCTGATGCGCATTTTCGCCGGTGACTGGGTGAAGAAAGTCCTCACCGCCCTGGGCATGAAGGAAGGCGAATGTATCGAAAGCCCTATGGTCAGTCGGCAGATCGCCAAAGCCCAGAAACGCGTCGAGGAACGCAATTTCGATATCCGCAAACATCTCCTGGAATACGATGAGGTCATGGATTTACAACGGCGCCGTGTTTATGGTTACCGTCAGGAATTGCTCGAAGGCGCCAACGGTCGGCTTCGCATCCTCCAGATGATCCGCCAGCAGATTGAGAAAGCGGTGCAGCGCTACCTGGACGAAGACTACCCTGCCGAATGCTTCGCTGCCTTTGTCAGTCGCCGCTTCGGAGTGGAACTGGAAGCCGATGATTTTCGCCGCTCTACCTTTGACGAAGCCCAGCGCCAGGCACGCAACCGCGCTCAGACTCTGGCGCTGAGTCTCCTTCAGGATCAGATTGAGGAATGTTTCAATCCTGCCGAGGACCCGGCCGATTGGAAATACGATGCCTTCCGGAAGTTTCTGCTGTCACGCTGGAATATTGACTGGAGCATTCGTAAGTTGCAACAGACCCCCCGCGAAGAGTTAGTCGAAAAGCTCGCGCCGCAGATTGAGGCCTGTATCGAACGCCTTGACTTGCAGGAAGGTGCCCAATATTTCGAACCCAACTTCGGCTTGCAAAGCTTATGCGACTGGGCCAATCACAAATTCACCCTCGCTCTGAACCTCGAAGACCTGCGGCACAAGGATGCCGAACAGTTGGTGCAATTTCTCTACCAGCGTTGTCTGGAAATGTATCGTCGCCGCGATATTGAGTTGCCGGTACAGGTAGGCCTGGCTCGCTTTCTGCCGGAACGCTCCACAACCCACCTGCTCCCTAACGATCGTGCTGGGCTGCTGGCCTGGGCACGACAACGTTTCGCACCCGCCGCGGACCTCCTGCGGGAACAGGATTTTGAAAGTCTGCCCCGGGCCGATTTGCAGAACATCTTACTGGAAGCCAGTCGTCGTACTTACCCGGCGGACGGCCTGGAGCGCCTGGAACAGAAAATTACCGAACTGCTCAACTCCGATGCACGCCTCAGTCCCGCTCAGGCCGAACAACTGGCCCAGTGGGCCCGCGACAACTGGAGATTGGAAGTCTCCCCGGAACAACTTCGCCAGCGCGACTCCAACGAGGTCTTGCAAGTCCTATGCAACGCCTTCGATGATCGCTATCGTCCCGAAATGCGCACCATGGAACGTTCCCTGCTGCTGAATATCCTCGATTCGGCCTGGAAGGATCATCTCTATGCGATGGACTATCTGCGGGCAGGGGTCGGCCTGGTCGGCTACGCCCAGATAGACCCCAAGAGTGAATATAAACGGCAGGGCATGAAGCAGTTTGAGGTGATGTGGGAAAATGTCGCCGACCGTGTTACCGACCTGGTTTTCCGCATGGAAGAGGCCGGCGACGAGATGATGGAGACGGTCTGGCACATCACAGCGACGGTGCACGAGGCTCCGCCGCCAGTGTTCTCCCAGGACAGCATTCGCGCTCAGCAGCAGGAAGCCATTACCAATTCCCAGCAGGGCGAGGTCAAACGAATCGAACCGATTCGTATTACCGCCCCCCGCGCAGGACGCAACGACCCGTGTCCCTGCGGCAGCGGCAAAAAATACAAGCATTGCTGCATGAAACTCCGCCGCTGATCCCGTCCGCCCCTGCTCCTCGCGAATACCTCGCGACACGGAAGTCCGATTATGGCCAACTTCCTCGATCTAATCTACGCGCTGGCTCTGCTCGGCGCAACTCCCTATCTGGCCTGGCAACGTTTTCGCTCCGGCAAGTATCGTCGCGGTTGGTGGCCTAAGCTCACAGGATGGATTCCTCCCCGCTCCTCACGACTCCCTTGTGCCTGGCTCCACGCCGTCAGCGTCGGTGAAGTGTTACTTTTGCGCCCCTTGTTAGCGCAATTGCGGCAACACTATCCTCATTGGGAGCTGGTATTGACCGTCGGTACAGAGACAGGCTACGACCTGGCGCGACGCACTTTCCCCGACTTGACCGTCTGCTTCGCTCCCTTTGACTTCTCCTGGGCCATCCGAAACGTTTTCGAGCGGCTCCGTCCGAATCTGGTGATTCTGGTGGAACTGGAATTGTGGCCGAACTGGTTACGCGAAGCCCAACGCCGCCAGGTTCCAGTGGCCGTCATCAACGGCCGCCTCAGCCAACACAGTTATCACGGATATCGCCGTCTGGGCCGATGGTTTACCCACCATTTGCGCTGCGTTCAGCTCTGGGCCGTGCAAAATGCCACCTATGCCGACCGCTTACGTCGCCTGGGGGTTTCTCCGGCTCGCATCGTGGTGACAGGCTCCCTGAAATTCGATGGCGTGGCCACGCAACGCCATCAACTCCGCACCGTGGAACTGGCGCATCTCTTCGGGCTGACCCCGCCCGATAGTGCCGACAAAACCGAGTTGGTTTGGGTTGCCGGCAGCACTCAGGAACCGGAAGAAACCCTGGTGCTGCAAATCTACGCCCGCCTGCACGCCCGCTGGCCGCAACTTCGACTCATTCTCGTGCCCCGCCATCAGGAACGCTTCGAGCACGTCGCCCGCCTGATTCAACAACACGGTTGGCCTCTGCTTCGCCGCAGTTCCCTTTCCCTGCCGCAGCCGGGGAGTAGCCAGGTTCCGCGCGGTGCCGACGCCAGCGCTGCCGCACCGCCTCCCCCTGGTGAAAAGCTCCACGCGCGTAAGCCGCCCGTCATCCTGGTGGACACCCTGGGCGAACTCGCCGCCGTTTGGGGTTTGGCCGATGTCGCTTTTGTGGGCGGAAGTTTCGGCAATCGGGGTGGCCAAAACATGCTGGAACCTGCCGCCCTGGGCGTCCCAGTGATTTTTGGTCCCCACGTCTGGAATTTTCAGGAAATCGCTGATGAACTATGCCGGGCCGACGCCGCCATTCAAGTCCACTCCCCTCACGAGCTGGAGGCTGTGCTTGTCGCGCTGCTGGCCGATGCTCCTCGACGCCAGCTCCTCGGTCAACGTGCCCGCAGTTTTGTCGTTGCACACCAGGGTGCCGTCCACCGCACGGTTCAGGCACTCCACCCTTTCTTCACCAAGGCGGCTTTGACCGATGCCGCCTGAGCCTGCCTGGTCAGCCGTTAGATTGAGTTTTTCTCATCCATCCTGAACTCGATTTCACCTGCCGCTGCAAAAACCTGCCAGCTGAAGCCAACTCAACTCCCAGCACCTGCCGAAGTTGTAACTGCCAGACAAGCGGACTTCCACTTCGGCGCTGCCTGAGGACGCTCTCTCCGACCAGAGCGGCAATCAACCATCTCCAGTCCCAACGGCGCGGCTGTCCCTTGTGGTCGGTGTCATGGACGCCGCTCCGAACAACGCGCCTGCTAAAAGCTCCGCCGATCGGAAGAACGCTTGTCTGGCTTTGCGGGTCTTGCCACGTGCTTCCCGGTCCGAACAAAGGAGAAAAACTATGCGCAAACTCTGGCTCGTGCTGGCTGTCCTTGGGGGGTTCGGCTGGTTCGCTGGCGCTGCCGTCCAAGCCCAGCAAGTCACCACTGCTCCCCAACCAGAAATTGTCCTGATCGAATACCAGACTTCCGAAGCAAAACCCGCCGAAGCCAAGCCTTTGGCTCCAACCGCCTGCGCCGCGCCGTGTGTATGTCGGCCCACTTTCTGTTGGCCTCGCTTCTCATTGCATAGTCTGCTATGTCGTTGTCCTGAGCCCTGTCCCAAACCGTGTCCATCCGCAGTAACTTGTGCGCAACCTTGTCCCCCCGGCTGCCCCACCCATCCCCTCCGGCCGCTTTTCTGCCGCGAACCGGCCCCCTGTCCGCGGCCAACTCCTGTTTGCGAGGTGAAGCACGCGCCCTGTGCTCCAGCCTGTCCCAGCGCCTGCCGACCCAGCTTGCTCGACCGACTGCATAGCCTCCTGCACCGCGATTGTTGCCACGCTCCTTGCCACACGATTCACGCCCCTGCCATCGCCCAGCCTATGCCCGAAAAGGCCCCTCTGCCAAAACCGAAGGACTAAGCCACGCTCGTCACACCGTCCCTATCCCCTCGCTCCCATCTCTTCCTGAACAGGCGGCAACTTGCCAACTATCGGAATATTTATTGCCTCCTCTGCCGATCTGGACGCCGTCATCTCTGATCCTCTATCACCGCACGGTGGGCCCAACTCTTCGAGGCCCACCTTTCTTTTTTTCAACCATCCCCAGCTAAACCCGATCCAGGTAAAACTAAGCCTACAGTTTTTTCAACCGCCCTCCCGCTTGTGCACCCCGTAACCTATCCTCTGGTGACAACGATCTCTGAAGGAAAAACACTAGAATTGGTATCTAGACATGGAACAATGTATATCTATGTCACCTGGAAACTATCGTGGCCTTAGTCGCGTCAGCATTCATCAGTGGAATCTGTGGTTCTTAAGTTAGAGTCAGTGAAGTAAAGCACGAGCAACGCCGCCATAATGTAAAACGGTGAATGGACTCAGGCGAAGCGAAGCCGATGCTCTGCTTCAACAGATACTACCTGAAGTTATTTATCTTAAAACGAATCCTAAGTTCTAAGTCTTCTAAACAAAACCAAGGCTTCCGTCAGCAGTTATTCGCTCGAGCAACTCCTGCGCGGCCAGATACGCACCGCCTTGGTGCGCTGATTAATCTGGCCGATAACGAGAGGCGTACCTTTTTGGGACGGCACGATGATCAAGGCCCAGTCCCCGTCTAATGTAGCATCGAGCGGATGGAACAGGGATTCGCCACGAGCGGCCCGTTCTGCCATCACCGCAATCTTATCAGGCGTGCCGGGTAAGGCGGAAGTTGGTTCAGCCGGCAAACGGCCCGGTCGTATCCGCCCGTGTTGCTTCAAGCTTTGGCGTGCACTTCGGCTGGTCCTGGCAGAGTCTCGTTTCTGGGACGACATGGGCGACCTCGCTGCTGTATGATCCGAAGGGCCCGTCACGGGACACGCTATATACAATCGAACTGCTCACCATGAACCTTCTTAGTGAGGGGCCTTTTCATTGTGCCTTGGCGCAGTGAGCGGTCTGGCCGACCACGAAGCAGTTTCATGCTGGGCTAGGAACCAGGGAGCCGAGGGTTGAGGCGTTCTAAGGCATGGCGTAAACCGTATAAGCCTAATGCCGTCGCCGCCGCTAAGGTGGCTTGCTCGATTTCTGTCGGCACTATCGGCACCACGCGATTAAAGGCCACAAACGCCGCCAACAATGCCGCGATATAGGTCTTATATCCGTTTAGCCAAGCCATAGTTTTGCTCCTGATATTAGATATTTCCGCTATTAGAGGGATCGGGTGCGCCAGATAAGCCAAAGCGCAGCGGCGAATAACGCGAGATATAGCCACTTCGATGGGAACCTGGGTTCTAAACGGGGAGCGGGTTCCTGCCGGAGCCAACGCGCGAAAGCGCCAGGCCCTTCGTAACGGTAACAAATACGTGCCGGGCTCGTCCCTTCTTCCCCCGCAGGTTCCTGCACTACGATGGCCAAACCCGTGGCCGCAAATTCCTTATCTTTATCCAGACCTAAGCGGGGCACGATCCAGTGGTCAGCGGGGTAACTTTGAATGCGGAACCGTCTCCGCCATTCGACTAACTCGGGCGCCGTCTCCAGGTCGCGCACAATCCGTTGCCGCAAGGACGTATCACGACTGACAATGGTCAGATGAGGTGACTGGGAGTCGTCGGGCAGGTTAGGCTTGGCCGCCAGGGAAGTGTCTGGCATCTGGCCGCCGAGTAACGCCAGGGCCTCGGCCCGGCTGATTTCGCGCCCCTGCCAGAGAAATCGTTCCTGACCGGAAGGACGACCGCTACGTTCCTTCAAACGTTGCACTTCGAGGCCGAAGTTGAGCAATTCCTCCGACCGCGGAGGCGCCGCCCCGCCATGCTGCGGCTGGTCATGACTATCGGGCGCGCGCCCGGAGAGATTGGCGTTGGCGTCACCGCTCGAGGCTTTCGAGGGTGTCAGGACTAAGTGCACCTGCTCGCCGCCGCGAAATACTATATTGCGCTCGTATCGGGAGCCATCCGGCCAAACCGCAGTAACTCGATAAGTGTACATAAGACCACTTATTACAGGAGGCGTTTGCACCACTCGAAGCGCTCCGGTCGTTTCGATTCGATGCCCTTCGATTTCCACAATGGCATCGGCCGGCTCAACAGAAAGGATGAACTGTGTTCTAGCGATCTTATGTACACTATCTCGAATACCAAGGGGATTATCTTGCCACGGTGCGCATCGGGAAGTGTGAGCCGGGCCAGGACCGGCCAGACCACTTGAGCCGAGTCAAGTGGGAGGCGCACTGGCCAGAGAAGCGTAAGCGGTCCATCCGAGCCAGAAAAGCTGTAGCGTCATGGCAGCCTCCCCCTGATTATGGGCGGCGTGGTGGTGGACTGGGGGCCAACAGAATAATCGCCCAGCCTTCCCCTAAGCCCGTAAAGGTGCGCCGAAATTCCTCTTCGTTCATCCATTCCACAGTGCCGGGAAAATTGTTATCCAGCACGGCAAACCAGCGCTCGTCCGCGTGGAGTAAGTTGACCATGTGGGCAATGCGTCGGCCCTGATAACGCCCTGCGGGCGAAAAACAGTAAGTAACGCAAGGCATCCGTCCTGTCTTGCACGCCAGTTTCAGGATACTGATATCGTTGCCTTGATATTGGAGATACTGCGGAACTGGCAGCCCACGTTCCTGACATAATCGCGTGATCATCGCATCTACCTTCTCGGGCCAACCCCCGCCGGGATGTTGCCGCATCCAGTCGCGGAATTGCTGTAAGGCCTCGACATTCTGCCAGTCCGCGGCATGGGTCAGCGAGGTGAACACACACAGTCCCGCGCCATCGCGACCGACCGCATTGCGCAAATGCCGCTCGATGGGATAGTCGAGTCGAATAGCCTTCCCGTCGGGAGTGCGCAGTCCGCCGATGGTGGCCTGGAATATAGGTCCCTCGGCCTGACTCGGTGTGAGCAAAGCAATAAGCGGCGCAACCAGGACTAAGTTAGTCGCATGCTTCATAGCTTAGTCCCTCCGACCCAAAACTTAGACCGAGTTGACACGTGTTGCGCGCCGGAAGCACACCAGGATCACGAGAATAACCGCGGCA
>JANWVZ010000072.1 GCA_025056555.1 Gemmatales bacterium
CACACCAGTTGGGTCAACCCCGATAATTTTCCCGGTTACGTGGAACAGGAAGTACAATTCCGCTTTGATAATGCCGTCTGGAACGCCCACCAACGGAAACGCGGCGTGGAAATGACGATCGAAGGCAAGACTCCCTTGGAATATAAGATCACGCCCAACCATCATTATAACGCCAGCTTCCTGGAACCCTGGGGTGAGCGAAGTCAGCGGGGTTACGGTATCGAGGCGATCGAACGGTTCTTCGAGGAAGTTGCTTACGTCGAGTTTGGTGGGCCGCCACAGGAACGTGCCCATCGCTTGGCCGAGATGCGGGCATTCGCCTATAACGATTTATCCGCGGATCGCCACACCGTTGCGGTTGTGCACGCGCTGGAAGAGATTCTGCGCCGACATGTGGCCGGTCAGCCGGATGCCGTTGTTTACGTCAACCATCCCCGCGGGGGTCTCGTGCTTGCCGTGCCGGGAAGAGAGGAATTGGAGGTACTTTATGAACCGCGTGTGTGAGAACCCCGATCTCGTGGGTTTACCGCCGATTCGATCCGACCGCGAACTGCCCGAGCGCATCGTTCATCCCCGTGAACCGCGCGGCAACGCCGTACGTGCGCTGGTGCAACAACTCGAACCCAAAACGCAAAGAACCTATACGCCGACCTTGGCCGTTCTCAGCAAGAGCGCAGGTATTTTCCATTGGACTCCTGATGGCCGGCAGCTTTATGATTTCACTTCAGGCGTCTTGGTGGCGAATTTGGGACATAATCCGGAACTTTGGCTCGAACGGTTCTGGCACTATCTCGGCTGGTCGTTGCCTCAGCGCCTAACTGGGCAGCCTGATGGTCCGCCGACGAACCATTTCCTGCCTGCCGCGCCCTTGACCAGTTATAACGCTTTGACGGAACTGGAAGCGGAAGCGAGCCGACGCCTGCTCGAGCTGGTACGCAGCCGACCGGGAGGCAAACGCCTAGAGCAGGTGTTATGGGCCGCCTCGGGGTCAGAAGCCATCATCAAAGCCTTGTGGGCCGCCCTGGCCCGGGATCGGCACCGCGACATCATCCTGGCGACCCGCTACGGTTTCCACGGGAAGAAAGGTTTAGCTGGCGCGACCACCGGCTGTGAAACCGACCGCGAGCGCGACCCCCGTGTCCGCTTCATCAGCTTCCCGATGAACGAATGTCGCGACGTGAGCTTACGCGACCAGCCTTTTGATCCCACCCCTTATCAACGCGAACTAGACGCTTTAGTCGCGCAATACGGTCAGCGGATTACCGCACTCATCACCGAGCCATATCTGGGCGGCGGGGGCTCCTATCATCCGCCAAAAGCCTACTTGCAACTGCTTCAGCAATATTGCCGTGAACACGACTGGGTACTGATTCTGGACGAAGTGCAATCGGCGTTCGGACGCACGGGAAAATGGTTTGCCTTCGAACAGTATGAAATCGAACCTGACATAGTCGTGCTTGGTAAAGGGTTGGCCAACGGCGTGCCGGGGGCGGTCGCGGTCGGAAGCAGCGATCTGTTCGCGGCCTTAGATTACGCGGAAGGCTCTGACACCTATAGTGGTAATCCTCTGACATGCGCGGGCGTGCTGGCCACGTTAGACTGTTTCGCGGCTCAGGACATCCTCGGCAACGTGCGCAAAGTGTCGCCCATCATCGAAGAGGAATTGGTTCGTCTCAAAGACCTACCCTTCGTGGGTTACGTTCGTGGCGAACCAGGCGGTATGGTCTGGGGCGTAGAAATGTGGGACTGGGCGGGACGCAGCGCTAGTGACTGGGCCAATGCTTTCGTCTTAGAATGCTACCTCGGCGACGGGCCTACGGGGATTCACCTGCTGGGTCCGCTGGCCAAGAAAGTGATTCGCATCGCCCCGCCGCTAGTTATCACACCCGAACAGGCCCGCACCGCGATGGACCTCATGTATCGCTGGGCGTCGCGCTTGCTGCAAGCTTGTACGGTGTGTCCTTAGTGCGTTGTTACGTGGAACGCTGTCGGATTAGAGCAACTCTTTGAGTTGCAGATTGCGAAATTCGATGTACCAGCCCTCGGCCTCCAGGCCGATTTCTCCGCGCAGCACTTCACATTCTTTCCAGTGGGCTGTTACGTAGCCGTTGATCCAAAGGATCACCTCCTTCCCCCTGCAGGTGATTTCGTAAACGTTCCACTCTCCCGGCGGTTTGCCGCGCTGGGGTTTGGTTTCCCCGACACGAATACGCATTTTCTTACCGCCGATCAGGGTATCTCCGAAGACAAAACCGACATTGCGATCGCCCACCTGGGCTTGGTGCCAAATCTCACCATCAGGCGAATTCCGCACATAGACGCCGCTGTTATAACCTTTCTTGCCTTCCGCGGAGGCAAAGCGCCATTCCACATGGAAAATGAAGTCGCCCAACTCGCGCTGATACTGGAGATTTTCGTGAATGCCCACACCATCACAAATCAGAATGCGTTGCGCCTCGTCCACCCGCCAAGGGTTCCGCGGGCTTAACTTGCTACCGGGCGGAACGGGCACACGGTGCCAGCCTTCAAGATCTTTATTTGGTAGGATGTCTTTCCAGCCCTTGGGATCAGTTTCCAGAGCGCTTTTCGTGGGCTGGTCGGCTACCCCCTGCCCTACGGTAGGAAAGGTCATGCCTTCGATACTTAGCGCGATAGCTGCCGCGGTTAGGATTGGGATCCAGGCACGATGCACGTTTCGCATGGTTGTTCTCCATATAGCAGGGCAGGCGTGGTACCCGCACTATAAACCGAATCAGTACGTATCATAAAGAAGTAGCTCAAGCCTTCCAGTTTCTTTCGTAACCAACATCCTGAGCCTTGCTGTACTAAGGCACAGCGCCTGCAAATTATCCCGAATACTTGGCGAGCAACCATGCGACTGCGTGCCTGGCTAAGTCTGGCTGCTTTGGTGCTTCTCATCTCGCTCACATGTTTCGAGTCGCGATTAGGCTGGCTGTCCCGCTGGGGTGAGCGTGTGGATCAAGCCATTCTCCAGCTGCGCGACCGGTCGCAGGAGCGCTACGGCTTGGATGCCATCACCAGCCATCCTGCCCAGGTAAAGGGCCTGATCGGCGTGACCCTGGTGAGCCTGATTTGCGGAGCCGCCAGTGCGCTGGTGATAAGCAACCGTATGGCCTTTTTCAGCGATGCCCTGGCCCATTGCGCCATCGCAGGTGTTTCGCTTGGCCTGATCATGAACCTCCTGGGCTGGATCACGGGCGAAGAAGGCATCCTCACGGTGATGACGCTGTTAGGCGCTGCCGTAGGCTTGGGCATTGCCGTGGTACGGGAAAAGACGGCATTGGCCAATGACACGGTGATCGGCGTCTTCTTCGCGGGCGCTATGGGACTCGGTGCCGTCCTCATCAAAGGCATCAGTGCTGCCCGAGTGCGAGGTTTTAGTCCCGAAAACTTTCTGTTTGGCGAACCCCTGGCCATTGCGGGAGCAGATTTGGTCCACTTTGTTCTCTTATTGGCAGGAGTATTATTGTTTCTTTGGTGGCTGTACAACCCGCTGGTGTTCATCAGCTTCAATCCCAGCCTGGCCCATGCCCGGGGCATTTCCGTGCGGCTGGTGCAGTACTTGTTTATCGTGTTGCTGGCCTTTGTGGTCAACTATTGCGTCAAGGTGGTTGGAGCGCTACTCATCAATGCCATGCTCATTTTCCCCGCCGCGACGGCGCTTAACGTAGCCCGCAACCTGAGGCAATATTTCTGGCTCGCTATCGCGACGGCCCTGCTGGCAGGACCTGGAGGTACCTTGTTGAGCTATCTGGTTGTGCTGGAGGTCGGCAAGGTGCGGATCGCGTTGGGTTCAGGCGGAGTTATGGTAGTTGTGGGCGTCATTCTGTTCTTTACTTCGATGTTCCTGGGACGCTATATCCGCGGCCCACGCCCTGTCGTGACTTCCCATTAGCCCCAGCCACAGCACGAGGCGAACGTGCTGCTTCCCCGATGATTTCATTATCAGATGCACTTACCATAATAACAGAGCAGGCCGCTATCATGATTTTCCGAACATGGCCTGATTCCGAGGAGTAATTCCTGCCGTGAGCGACAATGCGGTGGAGCGATTTCTGGTCATTTTCATCAGCATTTTCTTCGAAGCGTTGCCGTTTATTGCCCTGGGGGCATTGATTTCGGGAACCCTGGAGGAACTGCTACCGCAAGGTGCAATTACTCGTTTGTTGCCGCGACGGCGTTCCCTGGCTGTCGGTGCCAGCGCCCTGTTAGGCCTGATGTTTCCCATGTGCGAGTGTGGCATAGTGCCGGTGATGCGTCGCTTGTTGCGGAAAGGCTTGCCGCTGAGTTGCGCCGTGGCCTACATGCTGGCCGCGCCCGTGATCAATCCTGTGGTGATTGCCAGCACTTGGGCGGCCTTTTCGGGCGACCGCACTGGGCTCGATGGTTTGACCTCGATGCAGATGGTGGGTTGGCGTGTCGGGTTGGCCTTTGTGACGGCCGTTACCGTGGCCCACGTAGTGCACTGGGCCGATCAGCGTTATGGCCTGGAAGCACTGCTTTTGCCGATTCGCGGTTTGGCTTGGCCGCGGGGCCATCGGGCCAACGAAAACGAAATCGAGGCTTCTAATGACCCGCTGAACCCCCTGATGGAGAAAAAATCCGCAGCTTCAGCAGCCGAAGTCAAAAACCATAGCGAGGAAACTCCAAGACCTGCCGCTTCCCAGACCCGCTGGCCGTGGTACGTCCGCTTGGCTAACATCGCCGAAATCGCGATTCACGATTTTCTCGAAATCACCTGCTTCCTTATTCTGGGCGCGACGTTAGCGGCAATCGTTCAAAGTGCTGACCTACTCAGCTACTTGCCCGTACTGAAAGATATACCGTTTCTCGCAGTACCGGCCATGATGTTGCTGGCGGTGTTATTGTGTCTGTGCAGCGAGGCTGACGCGTTCGTTGCCGCTAACCTGATTGCGATTCCGTTCGGGGGAAAACTTGCGTTTCTCGTCCTGGGGCCCATGCTCGACCTAAAGCTCTACCTGATGTACACGCGGGTATTCCGCCCGCGGTTAATCTGGACGATTATCGGCAGCGTGGCGATTACCGTTGGCATATTGGCGCTGGCTGCGCATTATTTCGATGTCTTGATTCGCGGTTCCTGGCTAGCGACCATGACAAGCAGTAGCTCATGATTACAATGGGACAGAAGACAATCGCAACTCCAGGGAACTGGCTATGCACTTGCGGCGCTATCTGACCGAACAACTCTGGATGCTGGGGGTCGGCCTGATATATGCCGGGACAATGCTGTTCGATTACTGGCGGGCTTCCACAGGAGAACGAACGCCGATTAGCACTGTCGTGCCCTGGATTCAGCAGATGATCCTATATGCAGGGGTAGTGCTGGCCGGGCTGGTGGTGGTGCGCGCGTTTTGGGTCTATTGGACGGTGCGCGAGTTGAGCCGACATGGCCACGTTCATCTGCCCGGCCACCCTCATGACCACACCCACCAGGAGCATCACGATCACGAAGGGGGATGCTGTTGTGTGCCGGAATCCGAATTAGCTGCCTTGCGGGCGAACGAGAGCGAACTGGCGCTGGCGGGCGCCCCAGCCCAAGGCCATCACCCTGGACACCATGCGGAACATGAGCATGAGCATGACTGGTCGCCCTGGCGCTTTTTTGTGTTACTGGCCCCCGTGTTGCTGGTGCTCCTCCCCCTGCCCTGGGATGAAATGCTCCGTGCTTTTGAACGGAGTAAGAGCCGTGTTCAGAGCGAAGGTTTTGCCGGCGGTGTGGCCACTCCGGGAGACGTGTTGGTAGCATTTGGCACCTGGAGTTTCAGTGCTGACCCGCTCGCTCGCAGCCTGGCCGCTGCCTTGTGTCAATACCGCGTGGGCGAAGAACCCGCCAGTTTGGAAAAAGCCTTAGATTATCTGGAGGCTCATGCCGAAGTACCCGAGTCAGCCATTCGCCGCACCGATGTGCCGCAACTGGAACAGGTAGCTTATGTACCAGTTCAAAGGGAACAGTGGAAACAATTTCGCCGCGTTGAAGTCGAGGGGCTCTTCCAGCCCATAGGCCGTCGGCCCAATCAATTTGCCCTGGTGCGGCTGCGGATGGCTTGCTGTGCTAATGATTCGCGCCCTCTTTCGATTTATGGTGTATTGCGTCAACCCGTGAGGAACTTGCAGCCCGGCGATTGGGTGCGTGTCCAGGGACGACTCGATTTCGTTCAGCTCTCCGATGGAACCTGGAAAGCTGTCGTCCACACCTACAAGATCGAAAAAGCTCCCTTACCACCGCCCGCCCAATTTTATGTCCAATGAAGTCCCCAACGAAATCTGACAAGGAGCCTGCCATGTTCCGCTTCTGGTCCATACCTGCGGGGATTGCTCTCAGCATGATTCTGCTGACAATTCCAGCAGTTCACGCCTGTCCTTTCTGTAGCGCTCAGGGAGTAACCCTGGCGAAGGAGCTGGAGCAATCCAGCTTTGTAGTCCATGGCAAATTGATCAACGCGCGGCTGCTGAATGTTCAAGACGGCACGGGCACTACCGACTTGGTCATCGAAGCAGTAATCAAGCCCCACGAGTACCTCAAGGACAAGAAGATCATTACTCTGCCCCGCTACGTCCCTACGGGCAATCAGGACGACGTGCGCTTCATCGTATTTTTCGATGTTTTCATGGGTCGGCTCGATCCGTTTCGTGGCATCCCCGTCAAAGACAAGGTCCTGGTGGAATACTTGCAAAAAATTTACGCCCTGAAAGATGCGAAACAGCCGGAAAGGTTGAAGCTGTTTTTTGACTACCTCGAGCATCCTGACCCGGAGATCACCACCGATGCTTACAAGGAGTTCGGTAACAGCAGCTTGGAGGAAGTACAACAGTGGATTCGCAGCGCCGACCGCTCTTATGTACGGAAACGGCTGACGGAATGGCTTCGCAGTAAAGATACGCCTGCGCTGCGGCTGGGATTTTATGGCTTTCTCCTCGGACTATGCGGACAATCCGACGATGCCGTTGTGTTGCAGGGGTTGCTGCAGCAGCGCGACCGCGATCTGGTTTCGGGCCTAGACGGCATCTTGACGGGGCTGACCTTACTCAATTCTCAGGAGGGTTTACAGGCTATCAAGCGTATCATGAGCAATGAAAAAGAGGACTTCACACGACGCTATGCTGCCTTGCGCGCCGTGCGCTATCTCTGGGACAATTCTGCGCCAGGCGTGTCGCGGGAAACTTTGCTTGCGTGCGTAGTGCCCTTGCTGAGCCAAGGCGACATCGCCGACTTGGCCATCGAGGACTTGCGGAAATGGAAGCGGTGGGAATTTGCGGAAACGGTTCTCGCCCTCTATCATCGCCCCTCCCATAGCGTACCGATCATTCAGCGGGCCATCTTACGCTATGCCTTGACCTGTAGCGAACAAGCTCAAGGTAAAGCTGCACAATTGGCTCGAACATTCCTGGAGCAGCGGCGTAAGGAAGATCCCAAGCGGGTTCGAGATGTGGAAGAGTTGCTCAAGATTGATGAGCAGTTGAGCAAGCCGGGCAGCGGTTCATAAGGAACTACTCCACCCCCCTGTCCCTCCTGGCTTGGGCAAAGGTAAATACCACCGAGGCATGGTGGGTCCTGGGCCTAATGAGCAACCGAGGTCTTGGGAATGAAGTGGAACTGTATTACGAGCAGCTTACGTAATGTGGAAGCGGATTGGCTCATTGTCCCCGTGTCTGAAGACGCGATTACGGGACCGGCGCAGGAGTTAGACCAGATTACAGGGGGCAGTGTATCTCGATTGAGAGAAAGCGGAGATTTGCGGGGAAAATTGGCGGAATTGCTCCCTCTGGTGACTGGGCCCTATGCCTCGGCCAAGCGGCTCTTATTGGTCGGTTTGGGTAAAGCCGACGATTTGGATAGACGGGCTCTCTATCGCGCCGGCTTCGCTGCGGGCAAGTACGTCGCAGCGCGGAAGCATGCCCGTGTCGCTGTGGCTGTGCCAGAACCGACACCGCGCCTCAGCTGGCGCGACGTCATCTTGGGTCTGGGCACAGGGGTTTACGCGGCTTATCGGGGACCTGGTATTCGCCAAAATCAACCCGACCGCCATGCCCCGGACGAAACCGTGCTGGTGGTATCATCCTCTGTCCCTAACGACGAAGCCCTAGTTGCAGCGCGGCGCGCAGAAGTCGAGGGCCGAGCCATTCATCTCGTCCGTGATCTCGTCAATGAGCCGCCTTGCGATCTGTATCCCGAATCGTTTGCCCACCGGGCCGAGCTCGTCAGTCAATCGGTCGGAGTAGAGTGTACAGTTTGGGACGAAAAACGCCTTCTGGCAGAGCGGATGGGCTGCTTGCTAGGCGTGGCCCAAGGTTCAGCACGCCCGCCGCGGGTTGTGATCTTGCGGTATCGTAACGGGGACGACAAGCCAACCTTGGCTTTACTAGGCAAAGGCGTCACCTTCGACAGCGGCGGATTGTCGTTGAAGACCACCGAACAGATGCAAGACATGAAATGCGATATGGCCGGGGCCGCGGCGGTTCTCGGCGGTGTGCAGGCCATTGCCGAACTGCGCCTTCCCGTCAACGTGTTGGGGTTGCTGGCTTTGGTGGAGAATATGCCCAGCGGGCAAGCCCTGAAACTCGGCGATGTGCTCCGCGCCCGCAACGGTAAGACTGTGGAGATTCTCAACACCGATGCCGAGGGACGGTTGATTTTGGCCGACGTGTTGTGCTATGCCATCGAGCAGAACGCCGCTCATTTACTCGATCTCGCCACGCTCACCGGGGCCTGCATGGTGGCGTTAGGGACAGAGGTGGCGGGGCTGATGAGCAACAATGACGCTTGGGCGGAACGCGTGCGGCAAGCGGCCACCAATGCGGGCGAACAGGTCTGGCCGCTGCCCATGTTTCGCGAGTATGGCGATTTGCTACGAAGCCACGTAGCTGATGTCAAGAACGTCGGAGGTCGCTACGCTGGGGCGATCACTGCGGCCAAGTTCCTGGAACATTTTGTCGCCGACAGGCCCTGGGTACACCTCGATATCGCAGGTCCGGCCTGGTCCTCGGAAGATGGGCCAGTTCGCGACGCAGGCGGAACAGGCTTTGGTGTGCGCACCATCGTGGAGTTGGCGCACCGCTACGCCCAGGAAATGTAAAAAGACATTATTTCAACGGCAGTTGCTTCACTTCCAACCAATACAAATCCAAACCGCCTTTACCTCCGGGCCGGTCGGAGGCAAAGAACAAGTAAGTACCGTCCCAACTGAGCGCGGGACATAGGGTTCCTTCTTTCCCCGAATGATCATTCAGTTCTTCGAGCGGAGTGGGCCCACTCCACTGTCCGGCAGTGTTGCGGCGGGAGTAAAACAAGCCCCATCGGCCGTCGGGTAACTTGCCCTGCAGGAACATAAGCCGAGCGTCGGGCGCCAGTGTCGGATGAGCAAATCCGCCGTTCAATCCCGCGATTTGTTGAACTTTTGTAAAGTCTCGGGGTTTGCTCGCGTTAGCCCGCCAGATGCTCCAGCCTTTAGTGTTCTCACGTCGGCTGAAATACATCTCCAGATGATTCGGCGTGATCCATGGGTCGGCCTCATCGGCTTCCGTATCTATATTTGGGGGCAAAGGCGCGATTGCTGCTTTCATAAAACTCTCTTTCAGACTCAAGCGCCGGGTGAAATAAATGTCAAAACTCCCACCGCCTCGCTTCGAGGCAAAGAAGAGGTACTGCCCCGGGCCATCGCGTAATGCTAAAGGACTGATGTCATCCGCCTTACTATTCACCTCGATGACAGGCTGGGAATTCATAAACGCACCTTTCAGCGCAGGCCGACTCGCCTGGTAAATGTCCCAGTCGCCCTGATTGCTGCGGCGGCAAAAGAAAAAGGTCAACCCTTCCTGACCCATGCTGGGGTAACTTTCGTCCGCCTCAGTGTTGAGACGCTCCATGTTGACTATCTTCAGTTCTGCTGGTTTGTCCTTATCATTCGGCTTGTCCTTCTCCTGCTGACTCACTGCGAAAGCCACAGACACGATCATGCACGCCAATACAGGAAGAATCGTTCTCAAGTTCATGGCGACTCCGCAGGTTTGAGCGTTTCGCGATAGCAGGGTAAGTCTTCGATGCGTTGAATACCAGGCGGCAATTCGGCCTCTTCAATAAGCATATTCGGATAGCCCTCGCGACTGATACTGAAACGCGGCCCACACCGCGTGCACACTAGAGTGTTCCCTTCCAAGCGAAGGGGTGCTTTCCCTAGAGGGCAGACAAGTATTTTCAGTAATTGGGGATCGACCATGCAGTTATCCTTTGGACGGAAGTATGCCGATTAGGGTTCCCGTTTCTGCAGAAACACAAATACGCCCTTCTTATTGGCCACGATAACATCGGGAAGTCGGTCGGCATTGAGGTCAGCTACGGTGAACTGCGTGCCAATGCCCGAATCGTCGTCCACTTGGTGAGGGATGAAACGAGGTGGCGCACCCGGCTGGGTCACGATCTCAAACCAGTAAAGCACCGCGGGACGATTGGGTTCTTCTGGGTCGAGCGGATCCTTATCGCCTTTTGGGCCGTGGGCCCACCATCGTTTGCCCGTAACAAGATCAGGTCGGCCATCACCGTTGATGTCGGTGAATACGATAGCGTGGGTTTGAGTGAAACCCGCATAAATCTCATGTTGCTGGAATCGGCTGCCAGGGGCTTCAGCCAGTTGCCGATGCCACCAGATGCCGCGACCGTGGGCGGAGCTGGTGATAACATCGTTGAAACTGTCGCCGTCCACATCAAAGACAATCATATCGGCGCATGGCCCACCGAGTTTTGCGGGATGAAATTTCCACGGCCCGGCATGCTTACTCCCGTCCACAGGCTGCTCCCACCACCCCGCCGTTACCAACACATCGGGGCGCCCATCGCGGTTCACATCGCCTACGCCTAAGCCATGCGAGAAACGGTCAGTGCCCGGCGCTTTTGGCTCGCTGATCGGGTGCGGGATCCACGGCTTGGTAGCGTCCTCAGGAATCTCGAACCAGCACATTTGTCCTTCAGGCTGAATCGCCATGATCAGACGGCGTCGCCCATCGCCGAAAAGATCCGCGTACTGCGGAGATTCATTACAAGCGCTGCGCCACAGCAGATGCTGCCGCCAATAGCCCCCCTGCCCTTTCGGATTCTCGTACCAATAACACGCCTCCCCTGGAAAAGGCAAAATGATCACATCGGGCCAACCGTCTCCATTGAAATCGTCAGCAAAGCAGGCGAAGCTGTTACTGTAGTTGTGGGGATCGTGGCCTTCTTCCGGATTCCCCTTATCGCGGCGTTGTACGGGGCGTAAGAAATGGCGCTGCCAACGGGGAGCTTCGTACCAAACATCACCCGCAATCACATCGGGTCGGCCATCGCGATTGACATCGGCCACTGCTACGCCTTCCGACCAGAACTTTCGATCGAGCACGAGCTTTTCCCAGCGGATGAGCGGCTTGCGGCTGGGCGGTGCTTTCTCGTGAGCGCGACTGAACCACCTAACTCCGACAATTACTCCCAGCAACACTGCAATGCCGACCATTAGCGACCGCATCCTGAGCATCGCCCATCTCCCGATTGACTTCTCTGTTTGCCGTATTGTAAGGACGAGTGCAAGTTCGCTCAATGTGCTTGAGGCGTTTCCTTGGCTAAAACGACTAGATGTCCATGAGCATTTTCATGGGTCATGTTCCACTCACCAAGAGGGAGACCTATCATGCCCGACAAAGATGAACTGAATAGTAAGCGTAACGTGCTTTCGTCTGACGCCGGCGCGGTCGCGGCGGAACCGACCGAGGATGAACTGCTGTTGCGGCGGGTACGCGGTCCTCGGCCCAGCCCGTTAGACAGGCGGCAAGGCCAGTTCACACGCCAGGATCCCTGGCGGGTATGGCGGATCGCAGGCGAGTTTGTCAACGGTATTAATCGCCTGGCCGATATTGCGGCCGCCGTGTCAATTTTCGGCTCTGCCCGTACTCCGCCTGAGCATGCCATGTACCAGGCAGCCCGCGAAACGGCTCGGTTATTGGCCCAAGCCGGGTTCGCCATTATTACCGGAGGCGGCCCGGGGATCATGGAGGCGGCCAATCGCGGGGCTGTGGAAGCGGGCGGCGTTTCGGTCGGCTGCAACATCGAGCTTCCCTACGAACAACGGCTGAACCCTTACGTCCGCATCGCGGTCGAATTTCGCTATTTCTTTGTGCGCAAAACCATGTTCGCCAAGTATTCCGAAGGCTTCGTCCTTTTCCCAGGTGGTTACGGAACCCTAGACGAGATGTTTGAGGCCCTCACGCTGATCCAGACTGGTAAACTCCATGAGTTCCCCGTTGTCCTCTTCGGTTCGGACTATTGGCGTGGCTTGGTGGATTGGCTCACCCACACCGTGGCTGAGGCCAATAACATTTCGCCTCACGAACTGCAGCTGTTCCAAGTAAGCGACTCACCGCAAGAGGTCTGCGAAATCATGCTCCAAGGTTACCGCCGCACCAAGAGACAACGTCGCCGCAAATCGTAGTCGGAATCACGGCCAGATGCCGCGCTCCAACGCCACATTGGCCACGCGCTCCACCGCCAACACTAACGCGGCGATACGCAAGTCGGGCTTTTGACGGATCACCTGTCCATCCGGCGTTTTGATTTCGCCGCGCTCGACGCGAGTCAGGAGTTGTTTATGTTTCTCCAGAACGGCCAGGGTGGCCCGTTCCATTTTGACCCGCAGTTTTTCGTTCACTTCCGTCTCATCCCATTGCTCGTTTTCGATATTCTGCACCCACTCGAAATAACTGACGGTCACGCCGCCGGAATTAGCCAGGATGTCCGGCAACACGGGGATACCTCGAGCGAACAGCACGTCGTCGGCCGCGGGCGTAGTCGGCCCGTTAGCCGCTTCCGCGATCAACCGTGCTTGGATGCGATGGGCATTATCGGCGCGGATTTGACATTCCATCGCCGCGGGGATGAGAATGTCGCAAGGCAAGGTTAGCAGTTCCTCATTGGTGATGTTTCGCGCGCCGGGGAAATTTTGCACGCTCTTATTCTTCTCCTTGTGCCGCAGCACGGCTTCGGGGTCGAGTCCCCCTTCGTGGACAATGCCGCCTGTGGAATCGCTCACGGCAATAATGCGTGCCCCGGCCTCATGGAACAACTGGGCGGCAATACCACCGACGTTGCCGAAACCTTGAATCACCACATGAGCTCCGCGGACTGAGGGAAGGTTCGGCACGATGCCTTCGGCCAGTGCCCGCTGCACGCAATACAAGCAGCCTCGCGCCGTGGCTTCTCGCCGCCCGAGCGAGCCGCCTATGTCCACGGGCTTGCCAGTTACCACGGGCAGATTATTTCGGCCGGGATGCATCATTTGGTAAGTATCGTAAACCCAGGCCATGGTCTTGGCGTCGGTGTACATGTCGGGGGCGGGAATATCTTCATAAGGCCCGATATTATCGCCCAATTCGGCGATATACCGCCGTGTAATGCGGCGGAGCACCGTTTCGCTGAGTTTTTTCGGATCGCAAGCGACGCCGCCTTTTGCCCCGCCGTAGGGCAAGTCGGCCACGGCACATTTCCAAGTCATCCAGGCGGCCAAGGCACGCACCTCGTCGAGGTTAACGTCAGGATGATAGCGGATGCCCCCCTTCCCAGGACCGCGCACGCGACTGTGCAGCACACGATACCCGGTAAACGTCACCACGGACCCGTCTTCCAGCTCCACTGGGAACTCGACGATAATCGAGCGAGCAGGACGTTTGAGAAAATCAATCAACCCTTTTTTGATCGTGGGCAGATAGCGCAGGGCCCGATCCAGTTGCATCGTGGACATCTGGTAAACATTGATTTCCTCTTTGGCCGTCACCCCAGTCGAAGAAGACGAAATCGCCGATGGGCCACCGGTCTTCCCTTCCTGCATAGTCCGCCTCCTTTTTTGTGGAATCAAGATGCCACTGGAGTAGGGGTCAGGCTCTATTCCTTGACGCCAAGATAGCGCTTGAATAGCGGTGTGAGGATGAGAATGACGAGTGCGGCCATAAGAGAACCGACTGCAAACATCGCGAAATAATCCGCGCGTCCGCCCAATTCATAGCCGTAGAGTTGCCAAGGAAGCTTGATCTTACCGCTCTCGACCTCTTCGATGTAGCTAGCAATAATACCGCCGCCGAGATTGGCCAGGAAACTGGATATGAACCAGATACCCATCAGCAGCGACACATATCGCGCTGGTGCGGCCCGAGTCACATAAGCCAAGCCGGTGGGCGACAAGCAGAGTTCGCCCAGCGTATGGAACAGATACATGGCGGTGAGCCAAAACATGGACACGGGCATGCCACTCTTATGATTCAGATAGGCCCCAATCACGATGAATACATAGCCCACGCCCAACAACAACAAGCCCCAGAAAATCTTCATCGGTTGTGTCGGATTCCAACCACGTTTTTCGAGAAACGACCACATCCAGGCAAAACCGGGGGCCAGCACGAGAATGAGAAACGGATTGAGCGATTGGAACCAGGTGAAAGGCATTTCCCATTCTGCCACACCGAAAAGGGTGCTGAACGGCCCTAAAGGAATGCGGCGATCCGTGGAACGCTGGGCGAAAACGTTTAGAGTCGAACCTGCTTGCTCGAAGCCGATCCAGAAGACGGCGTTGAACAGCATGAAGATGAGGATACTCGCCGTCAGACCGCGTTCGCCTGGTTGCTGAATCGCAATGAGCCAAGCCGATCCGCCGAGCACGGCTGCCAGTGTGCCCATGATGATGAGCCAACGCCATACATCCACCGTCCAGACGGATTTGAGTGCCTGGGCCAGCCAGCCAAAACCGCCCACATGGTAGAACACCCCCACGGCCGCGGCGAGGAGTAGAGCCAAAGGCACCTGGATAATCGCATAGCGCACATCAGCATACGCCGCGGGCGGCAATCCGATACCCTGCAAATAACGTGGCCTGCCCCAGATGTACATCACTAATCCTGCCAACATTCCTACAGCCGCCGCGCCGAAACCCCAGTGCCAGCCTACCTTCTCGCCCAACGTTCCCGCAACATAATTGCACATCAACGCTCCCAAATTGATACCCATGTAAAAAATAGTGAACGCACTATCGCGACGCGGATCACCAGGAGGATAAAGCTGACTGACCATCACCGAAGCGCACGGTTTGAAATAACCGGTGCCAATGACAATCAAGGCCAAACCGCTGATAAATAAACTCATGCCCAATTCAGAATGAGCCAGGTTGCCAAGTCCCGAAACAGCCAGAACGACGTGTCCCAACGCGATCACGATACCTCCGACCAACACCGAGCGGTGCGTACCCAGCAGCTTGTCCGCGACGTAGCCCCCGATAAGTGGCAGTAAGTACGCCAATCCAGTGTACCAGCCATAAAGGAGATTAGCCTCACCCTCGGCCCAACCGCGTCCGGGATTGGCCGCCGCTTCGACGTCCTCGCGAAGTTTGTCGTAACCAACCACTGCCGCGGTACCGCTCACCACACCGAGTGCAGGATCTCCGACGGTATGTCCGATGAAGGCGCTCGGTCCCCAATACACACCCAATTGCGCTTGGGCCAAGGTCGTGGTAATCAGATAGGGCACAAGAATCGCTCGCATGCCGTAATAACTGAACCGTTCCCACATTTCCACAAAAAACAGCAGGAACAGACCGCGCGGATGCGATTCAATGACCCCGCGTAGCCGACCCCAGAGTCCACGGCGGGGTATGGGGGTTTCTTTCTCCAGAGCGGCAGTGGTTTCCGAGACTAATTGCGGATCATGCCCGTGCATGTGCCACACTCCCCTGCCCTGCTGGCCCGCACTGCGAGCATGCTCATCGGTATATCATCGTGGCCAATCGGTGGGCTGTGCGGCTGTAGCTGCTTGTATTAGTCGCCGCCAGCACGAAGCCCATTGTACGGCAAAGAAACATGCTCCGCTAGATGAAGACGAGCCTGACAGTGCCCCCTGACGACAGCCGATCAACGATGGCAATTAGCGGCTTCGCGTGCATGCATCTGATCCGCGGTTGAACGCAGATGCATGCACCGCGGAGATGATGAATATAAGGATCCGGCATAGATTCGCACCGCGATGTCGAGCCGGGCTTCCTCGGAGAGTTAGAAATGTCGTGTCGGCCTGCCTCCGGTTGGCCATATACTGTAGGTTGACGCACGCAATCCGGGCCAGATTATAAACAGGACGACTGGAGATGCGACGGCGCTTGACCTTTCTAGGCACGGCCACTTCCAGCGGCGTACCGTTACTGGGTTGCTGCTGTGCGACGTGTACCTCCAACGACCCGCGCAATCGGCGACTCCGTAGCGCCGCATTAGTCACGCTGCCCCAGGGCCGCATCCTCATTGATACACCGCCCGAGATTCGCTATCAACTCCTGAACGTGCACGCCACCGAATCACTGACCGATCTCCCCATTCGCGCCGTGCTCTACACGCACCATCACGCCGATCATCTATTCGGCTTTGACGATCTTAGGGGCTTATGTCGCATTCTGAAGGGAGCGTTGCCCGTTTTTTGTCGCCAGGATACGGCACGGTTTATCCGCGCCGCTTTTCCGTATGCGTTCACTCCCCACGCAGCCTCTGGGCCTGCTGGTCAGCTGCCCCGCGTCCAGTTGCAGGTCTTCGAGGATTATGAACCGTTTGAGGTCTTGGGGCAGGCGATTATGCCTGTAGCCATCGAGCATAACGTTCCCGTAACAGCCTTTCGGTTCGACAATCTCGCCTATTGCACTGATGTGGGCGCCATTCCTGAACGAAGCTGGTCGTACCTGGAAGGTCTGGACATTCTAATCCTGAGTTGTCTACGTCCGTACAAACCGTACGTTGGTCACCTCACCTTGGAACAGGCTTTGGAAATTATTGCACGCCTGCGCCCGCGACGAGCTTATTTGACCCATTTAGGACATGAAATGGAATATAACGCCTTAGCTAAGCAACTTCCGCCCAATGTTGAACTAGCCTACGACGGACTGAGTCTTGAGTTTTGAGGCCCCCCAGGAGGGAAACTATGGCTCCCGATGACATCTGGTCTGAGGTCCACGCGGTCATCCTGGCTGGTGGTGCGGGAACACGCTTTTGGCCACGAAGTCGCCGTCATCAGCCGAAACAATTACTGCCCTTGTTGGGTGATAAGAGTCTCTTGCGGCAATGTGTCGAGAGGTTGGAGGGCA
>JANWVZ010000073.1 GCA_025056555.1 Gemmatales bacterium
CGCTCTGCGAAATCTTGCGTCAAAACGGTGTGCTGACTAACATGGTGCCTCGCGCGACTTCGTGCCGCCGGGAAGCAGACGACGACACCTCGGTGCCTCAGCGCAACCCAATCGCACCAACGCCCCGCTCGGCAACACCGTTTTTGTGCTTTGCGGAACCCGCTCCGGGCGACATCGTTTGGCAGGGACGAAAAATTGTCGGCAGTGCTCAACGGTTACGCCGTAGCGCCTTACTGCAGCATGGCTCGATTTTATTGCCCGTTTCCCTCGGGAACATTGAAACGCTGGTGTTCCCTTGGTTAGACGCACTGGGATTTGCCGTGGAACGAGCACCCTGGCGCGACGAAGATTGGCAGCGGGCACGGAACTTAGCTGAGACCAGGTATGCGCGCGACAGTTGGAACCTCCGTCGCTGATACCGGGCGTACTACTCAGGCAAGGGTTTTCCTTTCGTCTCGGGAGCGAAGGGCAGGATGACTAGCGGCAGGAGGTAAATGAGCGACAGGGTCAGCGCTGCATACCGCAAAGGAGTGTCAATACTGCCGATGCCACTGAGCCAGGTCAACTCGGAAAGTCCCTGTTGGGCCCGTTCGGAACCGGGAGGGGCAGCGTAGAGGCCTGTAATCAGGCCCAGGCCCATCGGGCCGGCGGCGGCGATGTAACGGGCGACGTTATAGCAAAATCCTGTGCCCGTGGCCCGTAAGCGGGTCGGATAGAGTTCCGGGAAGTAGATGGCAAATCCCCCGAACACCATGAGCGTGCTGAAACCTAGTATGGGAATCATCCAGAAAATCTCGTGGGGTTTCGTCATGAAACCGAAGACCATTACAGTGGCGCTCAGGGCCAACAGGTAAGCGATCAGGAAAGCGACGCGGCGATTCGTCCAGGCGGTGATGAGGCTGAACAGATAAATGCCGAAAAAGGCTCCCAGGTTTTGCAGAAACGAGGTCAGGAAAACATAATGACTTTGCTCCTCTTTCGGCACGAAGGAGCGCACCAGTTCGGGCGTCCAGAAACCAATGCCCCATAAGCCGACGACGCCGCAGAACGCTAAAGCGACGCCGATGAAGGTATGGTAGCGCCAGCGTGGGTCAGCGAACATTTCGCGGAGGTCGCCCAGTTGTTTGGCCGCTTCCGTTTGTTCCCGTCGAGCCAACGCCTCTTGGGCCCGCAGCCAACTTTCGGGTTCGCGTAAGCGCCAACGAATCACCACCACGAGCAAGGCGGGCAGAATGCCAACCAGAAATACCAGCCGCCAAGCGGTCAATCCAGCTAAGCCCTCTTCGGGAGCCAAGCCGAAAATCAGCCGATAAATCACCGCGGCCAACATGTTGCCCACGGCGGATAAGGCCTGCAACAGTCCTAAAGCAAACGGACGAGCACGAGCCGGCATCACTTCGGCCACCAAAGCCACGCCCGCAGCAAATTCGCCACCAACTCCCATCCCCGTGAGAAACCGGTAGACGGCAAAATCCCACCACCCTACCGATAACGCCGACAGGCCCGTAAAGAGCGAATACATGAGTATGGTGATCATCATAGTGCGTGCCCGTCCCCAGCGGTCGCCAAACATGCCGAAAACCAAGCCCCCCGTCGCCCAGCCGAGGATGAAAATACTCGTGGCATAGCCGCCGTAGCGCGTGACTTCTGGATGTTGTGGATTCGCTGAGTGGCCCAGTAAATCCACTAAAGCGGGCTGACGCACCAGAACGAAAAGCTGCTGGTCCATCGTGTCGAATAACCAGCCTAACGCTGCCACGACCAGCACGAACCAGTGGTAACCGTTGAGTTCCGACCACCAAGGCCCAGTGACTAATGGCGTATCTGGTCGAGCCGCGGACGCTGAAGGCGACATGTCGGGAGCATGCATAGGCATTCCCTCAGAGGTGTCTAAGCGACGGTGGCGTTCTGGGATGGGTTGGCCGACGTGTTCCTGAAAGATTGCCAGATAAATCCGAATAGGCGTTCTTTTGCTGCTTCGTCCAGAGGGGCGCCATATTCGCACGGCTCGAACACTTCGGCATACTCTACGCGAGCACCGTGCTGCGGCCCGTAAGCCTGGATTAACAGATCGCGGCACCGTTCGGCCTGACGCCGTAATCTTGGCAGGATCTGTTCGGCGAGCCACTGCCGACGTGCCGCATCTTCGCGGGGTACGCGATGCAGCTGGCCCGTATTGTACGGCAACCATTCGTAAAACTGCGACTGATGACAATGCAGCATCTCAAGAATCGTGCTCACCACGGGACCTACGTCAATCGCCACCGCAGCACGAAACGGATACGGCTTCTGAAATTCGTCGGGCAAGTAGCAGATAACCGGGTCGCGGGGCAGGTGGGGCACATCGCTGGCAATCGCCGGCACAGTCACCAGGTAGGCCGCATCCTGAACCAATTGGCTGGTATAGCGGTGGTCGGGATGATAATCGTTGGGGCGATGAGTCAGCACCAGATCGGGGCGAAACCGTCGAATCAGGCGAATGAGCCAGAGGCGATTTTCTAAGGTCGGCAGTAATTCCCCATCCGGTTGTGTGCCCACTTCGCACTCGGCACCTATCACCGCACACGCCGCGGCGAACTCTTGCCGGCGTCGCGCTGCTAACCTCGGCCCCGGTTGCTCATGATGCCCCGCCTGGCCGTTGGTTACGCTCACCATTTTCACGACATGGCCAAACTGCCGATAGTACGTGGCCAAGCCGCCCGCATGGTATTCGCAATCGTCCGGGTGGGCTCCGATAATGAGCAAGCGCAGCGGCGTGGATGAACTGGCTGGTTGAAATTCCATGTTGCCCCCGAGTTTTTCCTTCACCGGCCGTTCTGCGATTGGGCAAGTCTTTCTCGCGTCTGCCGCCGGGATAAAGCCATAAGTTATGGCATCGCCCCATGAAAAACCAGTCCACATCGGCTTGCCGTCTGCGTAAGATCAATTCGAGGACGCACTGTGGGCACATCGGCCTTTCTTGGCCGTGCGCGGCTCGTCAACTGGAGGTGCTCCATGCCCAGCCCGTTTCCCGGAATGGACCCGTATCTGGAAGACGCACGCCTTTGGCCACAATTTCAACAGGAATTCCTTTCGCAGTTAGCCGACTTTATCCGTCGCAAGGCCCGCTCGGAGTACGCGCTGCGTTTCGACGAATACGTGTACACTCATGCGCTGACGCTTTTTACCTCCGTTGTCCAGGAAGAGCATCGTGAGAAGTTTCTGGAGATTCGCACGCGGAGTAACCGTGTGGTTACGCGAATCGAGCTGTTGGGGCTGGGTATTCGTACCCTGTCTACAGGTCGAGACCACTATCTTCGGCGTCGTCAGGTTGTCCTGAAGCAAGGGGTGAATCTGGTGGAAATAGACTTGCTGATTCAGGGGCAATCGCCGCTGCCGATTGACCGAACGCAACTGCCCGCGTTTGATTACCTGGTTTGTGTGTCTCGCTCGCGTCGGCCGGACTGCTATGAAGTTTATACCGCCACGCTCGACCGTCGCTTACCTCGCATACGCATTCCCATGCTGCCCGACGATAACGACCTGGTGGCCGACCTTCAGGAACTCTTCGACCGCACCTATGATCGGGCCTTTGCGCAACAACTGGATTATCGCAAGCCGCCGCCCGTCCTGTTACCCGATGCCAGCGCTCGCTGGGTCGAACAAATCTTGCGCGCCCATCGCACCTCCTGACTAGAGTAATCGGCAAACTACATGACTGAGGTGATTACTGGCAAAGCCCGTCATGGCCCGGCCGAAGCCTCATCCGCCTGTGGTGCTGGTCGTGGCGGGGTTTTCCCGCCATGAACAGGCATTACAATGGGCGCAACGACGATTGCAGGAACATTTTGGTCCGATCCTTGCAGTTTCCCCGTCGTTCCCCTTTGACCATACGGACTATTACACCGCCAGCATGGGAACCGGTCTCCGCAAACAGCTCCTCGCCTTCCACGAACTCATTGCTCCCGACCAGCTTCCCGACATTAAGCACCTGACCAACACCATGGAAAGCGAACTAGCCCATTCAGGCACGTTTCCAGAGCCGCGGCCTGTCAATCTCGATCCCGGTTATCTCGATGCCGGCAAATTCATCCTGGCCAGTACCAAGAATCACGCTCATCGCATTTATCTCCGGGACGGTATCTATGCGGAAGTTACCCTTTATTACGAAAACAAACGGTTTCGCCCCTGGCCCTGGACTTACCGCGACTATCAGCAACCGCTGGTGCTGGATTTCTTAGAACAAGTACGTACCTGGTACCGCCAACGCCTGGCATCGAATGCCGACGGCACTTAGCCGCTCATATCTAACCAATGTTGCAGCGTCTGAATCTCGGGATGGCCGCCTAATCCGTCCGGATGCCGATCGTGCCAGACATTACACGGTTCGCTCAGCGCTGGCTTGGGATCATCTGCTGATGGCGGGGTATCAGTCTGCGGCAGAAGATTTACCGCCGGGCTCACGGACCACCGCGCCGTTATTTCTTTGCCCAAGTTTTTCGACATGACCTTCGCCTCCCGAGCTCCTAATGCTGAAGTGCCACGTGCTTGCGCCTGCGCTGCTATTCTAAATCACGCAATTGCCTCAGATCGTCCATAATCGCGCCGCCTATGGCTAAAATGAAAACGATCAGCCGCTATAAACGGACGAGCAGATACAGGGGAACCGCTCATGGCCTATTGGCTTTTCAAAGAAGAACCGACGCATTATTCCTTCGACGACTTAGTCCGCGACGGCCAGACCCGCTGGGACGGTGTGACCAACGCCTTTGCAGTAAAAAACCTCGCCCAGGTACGTCGAGGCGACCGGATTTTCTATTATCACACCGGCACAGAAAAATCGGTTATCGGCATCATGGAGGCTATTAGTGACGCCTATCCTCTGGCTGAGAACTCCAAGCTTTATGCCGTGGACGTTCGGCCGATAGAAAAACTGCCTCGCGCGGTCAGTTTAGGAGAAATCAAGGCACAGCCCTCCTGCGCACAATGGGAGCTAATTCGCCTGCCCCGCCTTTCTGTCATGCCGGTTCCGGAAGCTATCTGGAAACTCATCCTCAAATTGGCGCGCCAGTCTCCCGACCACTTATGATCCCTTCAACCCCAACTCCCGGCCTACAGGTTCGGCAACTGACCAAGACCTATATCATGCCTGCGGGACCCGTGGAGGTACTTCGCGGTATAGACTTGGACGTTCAGCCGGGGGAAGCTATTGCCATTATGGGTCCCAGCGGTTCTGGCAAGAGCACGTTCCTCTATATATTAGGTACCTTAGAGCCACCCAGTAGCGGAACGGTCTTAGTGGACGGAGAGGATCCTTTTCAACGTCCTGCTCAAGACTTGGCACAGTTTCGCAATCGCCATATCGGATTCGTTTTTCAGGAGCACTATCTCTTGCCTCAGTGCACTGTGTGGGAAAATGTCCTGGTTCCCAGCTTGATTAATAACATTTCCCGTCCCGATGCAGCCGTTCGAGCGCGCCAGTTACTTGAGCAGGTGGGATTAAGTCATCGGTTGCACCACTATCCCGCCGAATTATCCGGGGGTGAACGTCAGCGTGTAGCTATGGCGCGTGCGCTTATTAATAAGCCACGACTGGTTTTGGCCGACGAGCCTACCGGGAACCTGGACCGCCAGGCAGCCAACACCGTTGTTTCTCTGCTGTTAGACTTAGTCAGGAATCACGGAGTTATATTAGTCTTGGCCACTCATAGTCTGGAAATTGCCCGCCGTTTCGCTCGGATTTACGAGTTATTCGACGGCCAGCTTCATCTTCGAGATCAATAATCCCTCTAAGCATATCCGGCTGAGGCGTCATGACCCTGGGAAAGCTCTGGCGGAGAAACCTGCGCTATCATCGGCGCTCCCATCTGGCGATCCTGCTGGGCACTGTAATCGGGTGTATGGCACTCACGGGCGCCTGGTTGGTGGGCGATCTGTTACGCGCTCGAATGAATGCGCTTCAGCAGCAGCGCCTGGGATTTATTCAATATGCTCTGACTAATTCCCGGTTTTTCACCTCGACACTAGCCCAGCGCCTCGCGACCGAGCTGGACCGTCCTTCGTGGACTGTCGTGCCTGTAGTTCAGCTACGAGGTACAGTTATACTTCGAGACACGGACGGCCGGATACTTCGGCATCAGAATAAGATTCAGGTGCTGGGAGTGCCGCCGGAATTCTGGAAATTGTTTGCGGCTCCAGTACCGGATCTGACTGGAGCCGTGGCTGTTAACCAGGCCTTGGCGCGTCAGCTTCAACTGGATCAGAACGCCCTTCTGGAAATACGACTACCGCGGCCCAGCATCATTCCGCAGGAAACTTTAGCGGGGCGAAGTATAGACGAAACAGGAACCGCTTGGCAAGCATCAATCAATATCGAGAGCCGCCAGGTGCGCACGCTGATTCCTGCCCAGCAAGGTGGCGCTTTTACCCTGGCGCCCCAATCGGAAGAGCCATACACGGTTTACCTGCCTCTGGATGACCTGCAACGCCGTCTCCGCGATGCCTTGGCTGTGGAAGCGCCGGCCAACGTCGTATTAGTAGGTACGACTGAGCCCCAGTCCTCCGTAGAGGTTAGTCAACTTAGTGAAGCACTGCATCGCGCTGTCCGCCTAGAGGATTATGGCCTAAAACTGCGGATACATCACTCTCCATTTCAATATGCTTCCCTGGAGACTAATCGTTTATTATTAGAGGATGAGCTAACTCAGGTAGCTCAGGATGTGGCTCAGGAATTACAATGGTCTGCTCGGCCGACCCTGACCTATCTGGTAAACTTGATTTGGTCTGACGATTGGCCTGTGGTTCTAAGTTCCGCATTGGGGACGTTGGCACACGACCCGACGCCGCTCCAGGCCATGCTCTGTTGGCGGATGTGTTACACGTACGTTCCGTACCTGACCGTATCTGTACTGGATCCGAGCGAAGATGCTCCTTGGGGGCCTTTTTATAGTTGGAACGGACAGCGCTGGACACGACACTTATCACCGGGAGAAATCCTGCTCACGGAGCCGGCTGCTGATGACCTTTGGCCGGTCGGCAGTTGGCAAGCACGATTACGCCAGGAGCAGGAATTACCAGACGTCTTCGTGCGTTATTTCGTTGAATCGTCAGGATGGCTATTAGAGGAGAAAACGGCCCGCTTACGGGTGGCCGGGGTCCTTTCCTGGCGGGGCTCGGCAGTGGACCCGGGTCTGACGCCAGAATTTCCGGGATTACGCGGTACCAGCCCTGCCGATTGGCAACCGCCCTTTCCCCGCTCACAATGGCATCCGCGGTGGATTCGCGGCGCCGACGATCTGCATTGGCGCCGTTATCGAGCGGCGCCTCGCGCCTTTATCTCGGCGGAAACCGCGCGCCGACTGGGCTGGTTCAGTCGGCATGGCCAATATACCTCGGTTCGTCTCACCACCGCGGCAGCGACAAATCTAGATACGACCACCGTCCAAGCATTCGCTAAGCATTTGCTTAGCAAATTAGATCCGCAACGACAGGGTTTTCGATGGCGCCACTTACGCGCGGAAGCCGAGGCTGCGATTGACCAGGGACCGCTGCGCATGTTCCGTTGGTTGTTCCTGGGGTTCAGTGTTTTCCTGGTCGGCTCGGCTCTGTTATTGATAGTACTGCTGGTGCGCCTGCAACTATTACGACGTGCCAGCGAGTTGGGCGTGCTAAGCGCGCTGGGATATTCGCGGGGTCTGCTGAACCGACTGATCGGCACAGAATTCGGCATCGTCCTGGTATTGGGTTGCTTAGCAGGTATTCCCGCGGCTGTAATTTATGCCTGGGGATTGCTCCTCTGGATTGACAAGCGGTGGCCTACATCCGTTACGCTCCTGTCGGAACTAAGTGCTACGGAGATGCGGCAATATCTGTTGAGCCCGACCCTTATCGCCGGCTGGGCCGTTAGCGTCCTGGCAGGGGGGATTGCATTAATATGGGCCTTGCGGGACTTGCGTCGCTTTTCCCCACGGGAGCTGCTCCTGGGACGTTTCCAAGCTGAAATCTCAGCAGCCAAACCTGGGCATTCTCGGTTACGGACTATAGCTTTTCTCCTGTTTAGCTCAATCTTAGGGTTGCTTATCTGGGTATCGGGTCTGAGGGCTGCGCCGCAACATGTTCCGCTATGGTTTTTTGCCAGTGGCGGTATCTGGTTAGTAACCAGCTTAGCCGTGGTTGCTTGGGTTCTCCGACAATCTAAGCCCGACTTAGTGCGGCATCCCTGGTGGCTGGCTTTAGGCTTTCGCTTTCTGACGCGACAGCCGCGTAGAAACTTTTTCACGGTGACCTTATTAGCTTTGACCACTTTTATGCTCAGCGCTATCGAAGTTTTTTATAAGTCTCCACAGAGTCAGGTATTTGCTAAGGAATCCGGCACGGGCGGATTTGCCCTCTTAGCCGAAAGTGACATCCCGCTACCTATAGTGCCGAAAGATTTGGCGGACTGGCAGGCCATACTGGGCGAGGATTCAGCCGAGCGCCTCCACAACCTCCTGGATGCCTTGCAACGGGGGCAAGTTCACATCTATGGTTTCGCAGTTCGGCCTGGTGAGGACGTGAGTTGCCTGAACCTCTATCAACCACAACAGCCCCGCCTGTTAGGAGTACCAGCCCGCCTGAGGGACCGAGGCGGCTTCCGGTTTGATAAGGTTATGCCAGCTCTGGAGAGCGGGTCGGTCAATCCCTGGCTCGCCTTAAACGCGACCGCGGCATCCTCAGATGCCATACCAGTCTTTGCCGACGCGCATACCGCTCAATGGGTCTTGCACCTGGCCTTGGGACAAACCTTTCCTTATGCAGGCGAGTCCAATGGTCGCCTGAAATTGCGTCTGACCGGATTGCTGGCCGACAGCATTTTTCAGGGAAGCCTGCTCATATCGGAGGAGAATTTTCGACGACACTTCCCCCAACATAGCGGATATGCCTTCTTCCTGATCGAAAGTTCTCCTGAGGCGCCGCTGGAGGAAATAACCAGATGTCTGGAATCGGCTCTAGGGGAAAAATACGGATTCAGTGTGCGCCCGACTCTGGAAGTCCTGGGACAGTACCATCGCGTAGAGAACCTATATTTACAAACATTTCAGTTATTAGGGGCCTTCGGTCTGATTCTTGGGGCAGGGGGCTTAGCCGCTGTGTTACTTAGAAACGTTTATGAACGTCAGACAGAATTAGCCCTGCTGCAAGCTCTCGGTTATACGCCCAGAATGTTAGCCTGCTTAGTTGTTGTGGAAAATGCTCTGGTAGTTCTCCTGGGTTTCGCCGCCGGGCTTTTGGCAGCTCTGGTAAGTGTAGCTCCTTACCTCTATATAGTGGGAAACATAACAGAGCCATTGAAACGTCTAAGTATCATCTTAGCAATAGTAATTGGTATTGGCAGTTTGAGCGGCAGTGTCGCGATTCGGCACGTGCTGCGGTTGCGCATGCTGGCTCTGTTACGGCGGGAATGATCGGCGGGACGAGGGTAGTCAGCTTAAGGCTTTTTCGATAGCGTCCTCATAGACTTTTTTCGGCTGGGCGCCGACAATACGGGCTACTTCCTGCCCATTCTTGAACACACACACTTGAGGAATAGACATTACGCGATAGCGTGAGGCCAAGTCCTGATTCGCATCCACATCTACCTTGCCTACCTTGACGCGGCCGGCGTACTGATCGGCAAGGGCTTCTATCGTAGGCGCAATCATCCTGCATGGTCCACACCAGGTGGCCCAGAAATCTACCACAACCGGCACTGGACTTTGCAGGACCTCAGTATTCCAATTGCTGTCATTGAGTTCCAGCACGTTCTTTCCAGCCATGTGTTTCTCCCAGCCAGTGAGCGCCCAGGCGCTGTTTGCGTATGGGTCTTATAGCATATTATACAGAGCAAATGCCAGAATCCCACAAAAGCCCTGAAACCCGAGCCAATCTATATACAGCTATCAAAGACGTTGCGATGGAGTGCAAGGGAGTGTTCGGAGAATGGAGTTACAGGCTTTTTCCGCTATGAGAACCTGCCGAAACATCACGATGATGGTTGGCTCAGACCCTTTCGCAGGCGGGGCCAGGGACTAGGTGTGCTGGAAACTGGTTCCGTTGTCATAGGTGCCTGGGCAGAGCAACCGTTCAGAAGTTAAATTCGACTTCGACGCTCGGGCCGTGATAGAAGATATCCCCGCCGAAAGAGCGCTGGCCGCGCGGATTGGACAAGTCATAGGAAACCTGGTTGGCGGCTTCGGCGACATCAAGCAACCAGAGCAGGTTGTAACCGCCTTTAATGCGGCATAAATCGCCGAGATACAGTTCCAAAGCGAGGTTGATCTCATACATATGGCTGAAGCGCCAGGACGAGCTGCTGCCACGGGTGCCGACCAGGCCGTCGTGCCGCAGCAACTCGACATCAATGTCAGCGCGATTAGCGAACCAGCTGCCCCGTAAAAACCAGGAAACACCGAGCCAGTCGAATATCGGTGTGCGGGCCCCCCAACCCAGGCTGGCACCGATCAGGTGGTTATGAGTACGGGTGCTGTAGGTGGCCGTTTCAGCAGGATCAGGCCCGACTTGGATCGAGTTATCTTCGACCGTGAACGCGTAGCGTTCCTGTAAGTCGAGATAGCGAAAACCAATCAGGTAGTCAAAACCCGCGCCGCTGGGAGCGCTGGCCCAATGGTAGTTACCTTCCAGACTATACAGCTGATGGCGAAAACTGAAGCGAACACGATCGGCATTATCGAAGAGATGGTTGAAGCCACTGGGCGCATTGACAAAAAGCCCGGAAATGCGCCCCGGCAAAGTGAGCGTGGCCGTCTGAGTTTGGTCGGGCAGGACAAAACCGGCAAACTCCAATGCCGCATCATTACCAGCCACGCCAAAAACCCAGCGTACACCGGAGTAAAGATCAGTATCTGGCCAGCGAGTGGTAGCGATCACAGGCGAGTTCGCAGGAGGGGGGGAATTATTGTCGCTGGTAACTGGATCGCGGACAAATAGGGGACGTTTATCGTTTTCCTGACGTTTCAATCCCAGCCAACCTGCGCCGGCGTAGTAGTCATAGCGGCCATAAGAACCGAGAGGTTCCTCCCAGTACTCGGGAAGGCCGGGACGACCATTGGGTATCATGGGCGGCGCCGGAGGAAAGATGGCTGGGCCCGCCGGTGCATTGGGCGGTGTACTGGTCGGGCCGAAGCCGGGCCAGATACTTGGCGGCGCATGAGTGCCACCTGCAGTGCGTGCCAATGGGACCGGCTCTGCGTAGCTCTGCGCATCAGCGGGCATAGTAAGCAGCAACGTTCCCAGGCTTGCAAGCACGATTTCGCGGAGCCTGCGCATAATCTTTCCCTTGCCTTGCCCTGGCCGGGGCGGAGAGACCCGCGCCGTCCTTGGCTCAATCGTTTTCCCAGACTGGTATCGTCTGTAACGCCAGGGAAACTTGAAACTACGTGAACGGAATTAGCGAATATGCCCATCTTGCGCTTTGTTCTCTTTAGCGCGGGCCGAGTGCGCGGAAATTATCATGGCGAAGCTGGCCAGCCATTTCACGCCGATTGGCCAACGAAGCAGCGCTCAACACAGAACCTTGCAAACGGTTGGATGTCCTGTCCGGTCGGCTGACATTCGCCGATCTGGCGTTATGGTTCAATATGCCGCAGGGTTCACGTGCAGTTCGGTGTCGCGGTTTCAGCGAATGGGTGGATTGGGAGGCGAGGACGGAAAGACGGGTTCAACGATGCTGGCGGGTGGTGCTCCAGGAGTGCCCGCCGGCTGGGTGGGCAGGCTAGGCAGTGTGGTGCGCACTGTAGTGTCCTGAGGCTTGACCGGGAGGGGGTTGTTGTTCAGATTGGCTGGCAGGATCGGTGCATCGGGTTTAGGGACACCTTCGAGATTCGGGGCGGCGGGTTTTCCTGGAGCAGGCGTCGTCGTGCCGCTACGGACTGCAGGGGGCCAAGGGGCTAGAGGCGAAGTCGGTGCGTTGGTGTTTTGACCGTAGTGCGATTGCTGAATCTGCACGGGGGTAGGATTCCCATATGCCGGGCTGGGTCCGGGCACCGTGGTGGCGTTGAGGCCTGGATTGGCCGGTACAGGAGGGGCATAGGTACTCGGTAAGCCATTCACTGGTGTTCCGGGAAGAGTTCGATTATTCCAGCCGGTGGCATTGTTTGCCGCCCCATATCCGGGCAGCATCTGTCCTGTAGTGCCAGGGCGGACTGTGGTGTTCGGGGGAACATTGGACGGCTGTCGCCTGGACCAATCACTATTTTGGCATCCCACAAAGGCCGTCGCTGCCAGCACCATCCACCACGCGGGCTTCCTGCCCATGACCTTTCTCCTTCCTGCCTGGGATTAGAGAACGAGCCGGTCACTTTGGCTCACCTTCCCCCGAAGCATAATGGCGACGCTATATATCGCCAGCCTGCAATCACGCAAGAGCAACCCGCGCAGCCAACCGCACTAACGGTGACCTATGGCGGCCCTGCGCTTTGCCACGACGAAGATGAACCTTTACTGCCAACCGAAACATGGCGGTTAGTTCTTCATGCCAAACCCTCGGCTCTGCCGCAGCAGTGAGTTTGTCAATCATCTCCCCGCTCAAGACGCCGCGGAGCTGCCTGCGCCGACGACGCTAATCCGCAGCTGGTATCATCAATATGGCCATTCAGGATTTCGCGGTGTCAACATGTGACCTCAGCTTAGGTGTTAGAAAGCCACTGCCGAACCTGCCAAATACAGCCCTCCAGGATTGTGTCCGCGTGCGACCGCAGCTTTAATGTTAGCAGGTCTCGGCATTTCAAAGTTGGTTCAAATGGCAAGCCCCGATGCGCTAATACCCTTATGCCATTCGTGTGATGCACCTGCAAGAAGTGGCGGAGTTCACGATATATCCTACTGACATTTCGGAGCGTAGCGCAACGATATCGGCTGACTTAGCGCTACCGTTCACTGGCTGGGTTCAGCTGCGCTCGCACCGCCGTTGGAAGGCTCGGGCGGGGGATCTGCTGGTTCGGCGAGCGAAATTCACGAAATGGGCGACACGGAGCGCAAGTCATGACCCCACCAAGGCTAAGCTGCCAAATCACGATTTAGCCCAAGCCGCGTCCTCGCTGCTGGCCCTTGACAATACTACATCTTGGGGATAACTAGTCAGCGACATACTAAAGCTAGGAAGCCGAGCCACTTGACCAGAACAAGCCGCGGAACGCTAACAATTCCCCGCAGCGGGGCGATCAAATCAGGCTTGGCGGGCACCTGCTTAGTCGAGAGCATTTGAGCCACACCGCAAGGTGGCCGATAATAGTGTACGAACGTATACTATATCAGGACAACCCAGGAGGAGTTCAGCCGTGCCGGTGCTCAGCGATATTCAGATTCAACGGGAGATCGTCATTCGACCTTTTGCAGAGGGAAATGCCCGTCCAGGGGTGATTTCCTATGGGCTCAGCAGCTATGGCTACGATGTCCGCGTCGGACGCCATTTCAAAGTATTTACCAATGTCTATGGTGCGGTGGTGGACCCGAAGAATTTTTCGCCTACTGCTTTCGTAGATATAGAGGGCGATCACTGTCTGATTCCTCCGAACAGTTTTGCCTTGGCGGAATCGCTGGAGTATTTCGAGATACCGCGCGATGTGCTCGCTATCTGTGTCGGCAAATCCACCTACGCTCGCTGTGGCATAATCGTCAACATCACACCGTTGGAACCAGAATGGCGCGGCAAGATCACTCTCGAAATCAGTAACACCACCCCCTTGCCGGCGAAGATTTATGCGAACGAGGGTATCGCGCAAATTGTTTTCCTGCGGGCTGAACAAGTCTGTCGCATCAGTTATGCCGACAAGAAAGGAAAGTACCAGGATCAGAAAGGACTGACCTTGCCGTTCGTCCAGGGAGCGACGTCTGCGGACCGCGTGTCTGCAGTTGCGGAAAGTGGCGCGGTTACTCTGTCCGCCAACACAAAGTGAGGACCTGATCTGCAGGCAGGAGGGCCAGCTATGCGCATTGAGCGGCGCTTCACCAAAGAAAACCAAGACCCCTTGGCCTCGGTTCGGTTCGTTCCCCGCTCCAGCCGCATTGTGAATCCGGACGGCTCGGTAGTTTTTGAAATGCAGGACATCCAGGCCCCAGAACCGTGGTCCCAGGTAGCTGTGGATATTCTGGCCCAAAAGTATTTCCGTAAGGCCGGAGTTCCTTCCGCCACTGTGCGTGTGCCGGAACCGAATGTGCCGGATTGGCTGTGGCGTTCGGTTCCTGCCGAGGGTTGTACTTTCGGTAGCGAGCGCGACGCGCGCCAGGTATTCCACCGACTGGCAGGCTGCTGGACCTATTGGGGCTGGAAGGAAGGTATCTTTGATGCCGAGGCCGATGCCCGCGCTTTTTATGACGAACTGATGTATATGCTGGCCTGGCAAATGGCCGCTCCGAACAGTCCGCAGTGGTTTAATACCGGTCTTTATTGGGCCTATGGGATCGCCGGCCCGCCCCAGGGACATTACTACGTGGACCCCGACAGTGGCGAAACGGTGTTATCTAAGTCTGCTTATGAACGCCCCGCTCCACATGCGTGTTTCATTCAGAGTATTGCCGATGACTTAGTGAATCCCGGCGGCATTATGGACCTTTGGGTGCGCGAAGCCCGCATTTTCAAGTACGGCTCCGGCACAGGTACGAACTTCTCCCCCTTGCGGGCGGAAGGTGAACCTCTCTCTGGTGGAGGCAAATCGAGCGGGCTGATGAGTTTCCTCAAGATTGGTGATCGCGCCGCAGGAGCCATCAAATCCGGAGGCACCACACGGCGTGCCGCCAAGATGGTCATCTTGGATGTTGACCACCCGGACATTGAGGAGTTTGTTAACTGGAAGGTGCAGGAAGAGCAGAAAGTCGCTGCCTTAGTCGCTGGTTCGAAAGTCTGTAATCACTATCTCAATGCCATCCTGCGCGCCTGTCATCATCCGGAGACACTGAACGGCGCTGCGCCTGGCTCCCTGAGCGAACACGACCGCTTTGATGTCCATAAGAATGAGGCGCTCCGCCGCGCGGTTTGTGAAGCGCGCCGTGCTCAGGTTCCGATCAACTATATTGAACGGACGATTCAGCTCGCCAAACAGGGAGTTACTTCACTGCACTTCCCGGAGTATGATACCGACTGGGACTCTGAGGCTTATGCAACCGTCTCCGGTCAGAATAGTAATAATTCGGTTCGGGTCACCAATGCGTTTATGGAAGCGGTGCTTCAGGATCGACCTTGGCCCTTATATTGGCGCACAGAATTAGAGCAAGCCCGTCGAGAAAACCGCCCCCCTCAACCGTGCCGTACTATTCGGGCCCGCGACTTATGGGAACAGATTGCGTCGGCAGCCTGGGCTTGTGCCGATCCCGGTTTACAGTTCGACACGACGATCAACGAATGGCACACTTGTCCTAACGATGGTCGCATAAACGCCTCGAATCCGTGCAGTGAATACATGTTTCTGGATGACACCGCGTGTAATCTGGCCTCGTTGAACCTCATGATGTTTCATCGTACGCGCCGTCCCGAATCGCAACTGGCCCCGGAGGTGTTTTTTGACGTAGCCGCTTTCCAACATGCTTGCCGACTATGGACAATAGTGCTGGAGATTTCGGTGTACATGGCCCAGTTTCCCAGCAAGGCCATCGCCCGGCGGTCCTATGATTACCGCACCTTAGGTTTAGGTTATGCCAACTTAGGCACCCTGCTGATGGTGGAAGGCGTCCCCTACGATTCCGAACCGGGGCGGGCCATTTGCGGCGCCATCACGTGCATTATGCATGCGACGGCCTACAGCACGTCGGCGGAACTGGCCCGCGAACTGGGACCTTTCCCGCGGTTTCATGCCAATCGCGAGCCGATGTTACGGGTCATTCGCAATCATCGTCGCGCCGCTTATAATGCTCCCGCCCAGGAGTATGAGGGGCTTACCATCCCTCCGACGGGGCTGAATCCTCAACATTGTCCCCGCTTTCTTCTGGAGGCGGCCCGTCAGGAAGCTGACCGCATGCTCGAGTTGGGAGAAAGATACGGTTTTCGCAATGCTCAAGTAACATGTCTGGCGCCGACCGGCACCATTGGTTTGGCTATGGATTGCGACACTACCGGTATCGAACCCGATTTCGCTCTCGTCAAGTTCAAGAAGTTAGCGGGCGGAGGTTACTTTAAGATCATCAACAGTTCCGTACCGCTGGCACTGGCTAAGCTGGGATATAGTGCTGAACAGATCCGCGATATAGAGCTATACTGCCGCGGACACGGCACCCTGAAAGGTTGTCCGTACATAAATCCGGAAACTTTGCGGGCCAGGGGTTTCAGTGATGAGATGCTCTCACGGTTGGAGGAAATGTTACCTGCGGTTTTCGACTTACGGTTCGCTTTTACTCGCTGGACACTTGGCGATGACTTTCTGCGCGCTCTAGGTTTTACCGAAGCTCAAATGGAGAATCGCGATTTCGATGTGCTCGCCGGTTTAGGATTTTCGCGGGAACAGATAGAGGCGGCCAACGAATATGTCTGCGGCGCCATGACCCTGGAAGGGGCGCCGCATTTGCGCCCGGAACATTTGCCAGTCTTCGACTGTGCTAATCGTTGTGGCAAGAAAGGCAAGCGTTACCTCAGCACGGAAGCCCACCTCCGCATGATGGCCGCGGCTCAACCCTTTATCAGCGGTGCGATCTCGAAGACTATCAATATGCCTCATCACGCTACGATTGAGGATGTTAAGAATGCTTACCTGCTGAGTTGGAAGCTGATGCTCAAGGCGATCGCGCTGTATCGCGATGGTTCTAAGTTAAGTCAGCCGCTCAGCTCTTTGGGCGAGGCTTCGGACCTGCTGGCGGTGAGTGAGGAACCCCAGGCTGAGCCGGTGCGGATTGCAGAACGTATTATTCATCGCTACCTTGCTAAACGCCGGCGGTTACCGGATCGCCGTGCTGGTTATACTCAGAAAGCTCGCATTGGTCCCCATAAGATTTATCTGCGCACTGGAGAATA
>JANWVZ010000074.1 GCA_025056555.1 Gemmatales bacterium
GCATTTCGGGTAGTTTCATGAACAACAATACCAGCCGCTTATATTCTCGCTCGGGCATCGCAGGTTCGCCGAGCACGCGTTGGCCTGCGGGGATGTCTTCGATGATGCCGGCTCGCGCTCCTGCGACGACGCCGTCGCCGATGGTGCAGTGGTCGCGCACTGCCACTTGCCCGGCGAGGACGACGTAGTCCCCAGTGGTTACGGAACCGGCCAGGCCCACTTGACCGACAAGCAAATTGTGACGACCGATGCGGCAATTATGGGCGATTTGCACAAGGTTATCTATTTTCGTCCCCGCGCCGATGCGAGTCGGTTGAAACGTGCCGCGGTCAATGGTCGTGCAGGCGCCGATTTCCACGTCGTCTTCGATGACGACGCCGCCCAGTTGGGGAATTTTTTCATGTCGGCCGTTTTGTTGGCGGTAACCGAAACCGTCTGCGCCGATGACCGAGTTAGCATGCACGGTGACCCGGTGGCCCAGAGTGCAGCCGTCGTAAATGACAACGTTGGGATAGAGTGTCACGTCGTCGCCCAAGGTACAGAACCGACCGATGACCACGCCGGGATAAATGCGGCAACGCGCGCCCAGAACCGTACCTTCGCCGATGAACGCCCCCGGGCCGATTTCGACGTCACGGCCCAGGCGCACCGTGGGATGAATCACGGCACGCGGATCGATCCCTTGCCGCGGCGCGGGCGGCAGTCCGTGCAGCCGTTGGTAAACTTGCACGAAGGCGGCCAGGGGATCGGCAGTTTCGATGATAGTGATGTTGGTCAGGTCTGGGGAAAATTTGTTGGCGCCGCCGTTGGCGGACAGTAAGCCGGGTCGGGTCAATATCGCCGCAGCTTGCAGGCGCATGGCGGGCTTCAGGGCGCGTTCATTGTCCAGGAAAGTCACATCTTCCGGGCCCGCGTCTGATAAAGCGCGTGCGGCTTTGACGACACGCTGCGGGTCGCCAATCACTCGGCCGTGGATCCATGCCGCGATCTCGCCGACCTGTACTGCCACAGCTCCCTCCTTGTTTGTGCTGGGCCGACCGGGAACCGATGGAGTGGGTTAGCAGGCACAGGCCAAGTCGTAAGCTTGGTTGGGCCATGATACCGCGAGATTGCTGACGACGCAACCGCGAATCAGCGCAACGCTTGACGAGAAGCTGTCGTGAGCCGACAATGTGTACGGAACTGTTTCTTGGGAGCGAAGCAGCGTGCGGAGTGGATGCCGATGTTGTGGTTAGTCACCTTGCTCATGCTCATGATCACCGTGGTGGTCGTCGCAGTTGGATATGGCATTTATGCCTGGTCGCCGGAGGGCCGCTGGCACCGCCGGGTCGTTCGCGCCGAAAAGCAATTGCAAGCGCTTCGCTTGGCCGAGAACGAGCGACTGGAACGAGTCAAACAACGCTGGCAGGCGACGGTCTTCCAACTGTGCAGTGAAGCGGCCGAGTGGCATCTCGCAGGTTGCGACGTGCAGATGCTGGATCGCTTTCCCGGCATTGGACCGAAGACGGTCGAGCAGTTGCGGCAGGCGGGCTTGAACGACTTGGCGGCAGTTTACCGGGCGCGCGACCGCTTACCCGTGGCGCTACGCAGCCGCATGGGTCTAGTCCAAGCAGCCATCGCCCAGCTCTACGACGAAGCGCAGCGGCGTTTCCGCCAGCACCCCGGACAATTGCCGGAGCACTTGCAGCGTAAGTATGCCCTGCAGGAAGCACATTACCAACGGGAATTGGAGCATATCGAGGCCCGGCTCCGGATTTTGTCTGAATCGCAGGAAGAGTTGAGCAAACTGCGCCGGCAATACTTGGGTCAGGCGAGCTTCTGGGCCTTGGCGCGGCGGTGGTGGCGTAAGCAACCCACCGCCTTGCCTGATCCGGTGCTCAACCATCCGATCCTGAATGTCGAAGCCTATTTATTGGAACGTGAGCGGCGAGCGCGTGTGCCAAAAGAGACGCAAATTGGCCCACTCCCTCAAGATACACGTCGTCCGGGGCCCGTAAGTCAGGAACCATCCACGTCAGGTGTTGGTACGACTGGGTTGCGTGGCGAGCGGCGAGCTACCCCGGCACCCAAGCCCGCCAGCCCTCCCGACTTAGTGGATTTGGAGATTCGCATTCTCTACCTGTTAGCGCGAGCCGATGGCCGATTGAGCCAGCAGGAGCGCGACTGGATTATAGCGTACTGTCAGCGCGAATTCGCCAGGGATATGAACTCAGCCAACCGAGTGCGCTTGTTATGTGCATCCTATGAAAATGCCAGCTTGAGCTTGGAAGATATTTTGGCCCTCCTACAACAAACTGCGAGCCACCCACGGTGGCCTACAGCTTGGCCCGCTTGGCTCGAGTTAGTGCAACTTGCCCAGCACGCGAATCCGCGTAAGCGGGAGTTGTGTCAACGGATAGCGCAGGTCCTTCAGCTGCCGTTGCCTGAGTTCTTCGAGAAAGACTGCCGCGTCGGGGGAACAACGTCGGCTCCGCCTGATGGGAAGCCGCAGCTGGCCGCGGGGGCACCCGATATCGCTGGTCGCACGCTCGAAGCGCAAGATACGCCGCTAAGCCTAGAACAAGCGCGGGAGCTGCTACGCTTGCCTAGCGAAGGCTTGCTCCAACCCGACCAGATTCGGCGGCAATATGAGAGCTTGCTGCCACTGTATGATCCAGAGAAAGAGAGAGTGAAGGGGGCGGAATTCGTCGCCCTAGCGGAGTGCAAACGGGGGCAGATCCGTCAAGCCGCAGTGCTACTCTTGCGACAAGCAGGCGTCGAAAACCCCGAGCGCTATTTGGACGAACCTTTACAGCCTGAAGCGGATGTAAGCCGATATAACCCTGACTTGGACCAGATCCTCGGAATGTAACAATTGCGGGCGAAGTGCCGTTGATTAAAGGGAAGGCCCTTGAGTCCTTCAATGGCGGAGACGCACCATGGCACTTTATGACGAGTTTCCTCTAACTCCCTTGGACGAGAAAGCGCGGCAAGTTTACGGCGAGCGTGTAGTGTTGAAATCATTGGCCGAGCGAGCTTCGTTTCAGCGCTTGCCCCGATACGTGACCGAGTTTATCATCGCCAAGTACGTCAAACCCCAAACGTGGCAGGAAGACCTGAAGAAGGTTCAGGACCGGTTGCGCGACCACCTGCCCGAGGCCCATCGCCGGGAATGGCTGAAAAACGAGCTGTTGCGGCAACGACGTTTGGTCTTGCTCGACTTCATTGAGGCGCGGGTGAATCTGCGGAGCGGCCAACGCTGGGCGACTGTCCAAGCCTTGGGTGATACTAAAGTCAATGTGCCCGAAAGTTTGCTCAATGAACATCCCGGGTTGCTCCTGGGAGGCATGTGGGGAACGGCCACGATTGAATACCGCCCGGAACAGGATCAGGATGCGCCGAATCACCTGGTGGCCTTTCATCCGTTCCAAGTGCAAGTGCATGATCGTCGGCCTTACGTGGAAGGTCGTCGCCATTTCACCACGGACGAATGGCTCGACTTGTTGCTGACCAGCTGCGGCTACCATCCGCAAGCGTTTCCCGAACGACGCACTCGATTACTGTTACTCTGCCGTCTGATTCCCCTGGTAGAGCGCAATGTCAATCTGATCGAACTGGGACCGCGACAGACGGGCAAGACGTTCCTTCTGAGGAACCTGTCGCCGCGAGTCTTTACCGTGTCGGGCGGGCGGAATACCCCAGCGAACCTGTTTTACAACCTGGCGCGCCGCAGTGTGGGCATTTTGGGCACGCGCAAAGTAGTCGTGTTCGACGAGATTGCCAACACCACCTTCGAGGAAGCTGAGGCCACCATTTCCCTGCTCAAGGATTACATGGAGAGCGGGCAATATAGTCGGGGGGATCAATCGTTTACTTCAGAAGCCAGCATCGTGCTGTGTGGCAACTTGGATGTAACCGAGGGCCAGCCCTCCAGCCGTTACCGCCATCACTTCGAGCCACTGCCCGAGGAATTGATTGACACTGCATTTCTGGACCGCATTCACGGTTACCTGCCCGGCTGGGAGATTCCCAAGCTGACGCCGCAGTCGTTGGCCCAGGGTGTCGGCTTCGTGACCGACTATTTCGGCGAGATGCTGGTGCAACTGAGGGAAGAGGATTATCGCCCATATGTGCGGCAACTGGGTTGGACACCGGGTATCACCCAGCGCGACCGTGTCGCCGTGGAACGCCTCGCCTCTGGCTTACTCAAGATTCTTCATCCCGATGGTCGCTTCACCGACGACGAACTGAGGGAAGCCGTCGCGTTGGCCTCGGAATTACGGCAGCGCGTGCATGAGCAATTATGTATCCTGGCCCCTGGGGAGTTTCGCCCGCGGCTCATCGGCTATCCGGGCCTGACGGCGCACCAGGCGCACGATCTCCGCGGCTCTGAGCAAGTCGTTCCTACGGAAGATCGGCTCAACCAAGAGGCGGTGGTTGGGGCGATCACTGGTTTGGTGGTACGGCGGGATAGCAAGGGGAACATTCATAGCGGGGACTTAGTGGTGGTGCAGGTGTCGGCTAACGCCAGTGGCAGCGCGGGCTTGGAAATCACCGGACTGCACGGCGACGTGCTGCGGGACTCGGTGCGTACGGCTTACCACATTATCGAAGCCAATTTGTCGCAGTTGGGCATCGAGCCGGGCAAGTTTCGCCAGGCGCGGGTCATCGTGCACCTCGTCCGCATTGCTCAGCCCCGAGAAGGACCGTCAGCGGGACTGGCTTTTGTGCTGGGTATCGTCTCGGCATTGACCCGCCGACCGGTCAAACCTGCGGTCGCGGTAACGGGCGAAGTGAGCTTACACGGCGAGGTGCTCGGCGTGGGTGGCGTAGTCTATAAGGTGCGCGCTGCCCTGGATGCAGGACGCAAACTCATTCTCCTGCCAGCCGAGAACGCCGCCGAATTGAAAGACCTGCCTCAGGATTTGCTCAGCCGCGCCGAAATTCTTCCTGTGCGTAGCATTTTTGAAGCAGTGGACTTCGCTTTGGAAGGGGAAAAATCCACCGTCCGCAACGAGCCACCCATCGAGTCACTCAGTTGACGCTCGAAGGAAAACATTTAGGATAAACACCAGGCTACCGATTCTAGCTGGGGAGCGGAGGCTTGACATCACGGCAAGAGCGCTTCGGATGGGTCTGGGGCGCATTGAGGCGATTCGACTGAGTTGGGCGGGGCCTGGAAGACTCCGTGTAGCATGCTCATTGGGCAGCAGGTCTTATGGGAATAATAACAATAATAGTATTACGCCTGGGGAGGAAAACCACATGTCAGCGGGAGCGGCACCGAAACGTCGGCGACTCGAAGTCGAAGACATCGGCGATGTCACTTTCGTGCGGTTCACCGACAGCAAGATTCTTGACGAAGCAAACGTCCAGGTGATCGGCGAACAGTTATTCAGTCTGGTGGACAACCATGGACGCAAAAATCTCCTTTTGGACTTTAGCCGCGTCGAGTACATGACCAGCGCTTTCCTGGGCAAACTGGTTACGCTCAATAAGAAGGTGCAACAAGCGGGCGGACGCTTGGCCTTGTGCAACATTGCCCACAAGGAAATTTTCGATATTTTTGTAATTACCGGTCTGAAGCGCCTGTTCAACATTTACCGCGATGAGCAGGAAGCCTTACAATCTTTTTGACCAACGAACGCATATAAGGTAAGGTGGTACTAGGGGATGGCAATTCCGGGCGAGGTGGCATAGTATGGCTTTATTGTCAGAAAGTAAGGCGCAGCGCGTGTACGAATACCTTTGGCGGTTGCCCAGTGACTTGGACCAGATTCCTGGGTTACAAAGCCAGATCGTTGACCTGTTGAGCCGGTGCGGATTTTCGGAGCGGGATATGTTTGCCGTGCGCTTGGCGTTAGAAGAAGCGGTGGCGAATGCGATGAAACACGGCAATCGGCTGTTGCCGCACAAATGCGTGGAAGTAGCGCTGGGACTGGGAGAGGATTCCGTGTGGATTCGCGTCTGTGATGAGGGAGAAGGGTTCGATCCCGACCAGGTGCCTGATCCCACAGCAGAGGAGAACTTAGAACGGCCTTCCGGGCGGGGCATCTTATTGATGCGCCACTTCATGGATCATGTGGAATATCGCGATCGCGGGCGCACGGTGTTCATGGTGCGGCGCCGCGCTTGTAGCAGCGAATCGAACCACCAAGCCTTTTGCGCTCCGCCTGTAGCGGAGTAAAGCGATGATTTACCGCCCGTGGTGTTTTCTCGCGCGAGGCATTTTTGGGTGTTTGCGGTGGGCTAGGATGCTGACCACGAGAACGGGAGACTTGGGGCAACCTATTCGGGTGTTTTTGGTAAATGTTTGTCGGCGAAGGCGAGGAAGATTTCCCAGTCCTCGCGGGTCATGGAATGTTTACCGGGGCGAATGAAATAGCCGAGGCGACTAGCTAGGAGTTGGCCCACTGCAGGCATCTGGCGTTGCCCCACACCTTCGACGCCGAGCAAGCGGTACGCGGGGTCGGCAGCGACGAGCATCTCGAATTGGCCTTCGGGGTTGGCCCAGGTGTCTTCCACGGCGTTGGTCAGAAGCACGGGACGGGGCGCACACAGGGCAATCAGGCAGTGTTGATCAAACGGTAGCTTTTCCGGAGCGCGGTTGAATTGTTTGAAATGCCCGTTGAACCAATGGGGGAAGCGGTCGTTGATCGCCTGAACGGATTCGCCAATTTTGCCGCGGCTGGGTGCCGTCCCACCGCAGCCGGCTTGGTGGGGGATGACAAGCGCCAGCCGTTCGTCGAAGGCCGCGGCTAACAGCGCCGTCTTCCCCAATCGGGAATGGCCGACGACAATAATGCGTCGGCGGTCAAGTTCGGGCACGGTGACCAGGTAGTCCACGACGCGATGAATCCCCCAAGCCCAGGCAGCGATGGTGGCGGTGTCCGTGGGCGAGCGTGGACGATCTTGGAAAAGTTGACGCAGCAGACCTTCCTGCGCGTCGGGATGGTCGGGCTGAATCTCGCCGTTATAGAACGTCGCTACCGCGTAGCCGCGGGCCACAGCCAAGTCGAGGTTCCAGACGGTTTTTTCGCAGCCCCGCCCTTGTTCCGTGGCTCGGTGGTTGACCACTCCCGGCCGATTCGGATACATCCAAGCCGTGGGCAGACGAATGTTCGGATCGTCCACGAGCGTATGATTCCCGCCAAAGTTCATGCCGACGAACACGGGCACCTTACCAGACCGTTGGTTAGGAATGGCCAGCAACACGTGCACGGTGAGACGGACTTCCCTAGAGCCGATGTCCAACGCCAATTCCCGGAGCGTTGCCCGACCATCGAAGGCCCGCGAATTCTGATAAAGCTCTTTCGCCGATACGGGCATCGCCGGCGGAATTTGGCCGTACATGTAGTATTGGAATAACGCCTTCAGTTCCGGCACCCGCTTGCTGAACCATTCTTCGGGCTTCGTGATCTTGGTGCCATCGAACATCACGAGCGGATCGGGATACTCGGGGCGGGCTGGCAATTGGTCGGGCGGCGGGAAGGTTGGTTGGTCTGCGGCCAATAAGGGCAAGAGAAGGACAGGCAGCAAAGCGGTGCACAGCAAATAGCGGCCCATAGCAGCGTCTCCTCGCGGCTAAATGAGCGGGCTAACTGCCTTTATAGCCTTTCCACCAATCGGGGCCTTCTTTTTCGATGGCCTGGTGCAGAGGGCGAAGTTGGTCGAGCAATTCCCGCAATTTGTCGGGGTGCTTCGACGCCAGGTTAGTGGTTTCCTGAGGATCGTCGCGGAGATTGTAGAGTTCGAATTGGGTGAAATCGAGATTGGCGAGGATTTTCCAGTCGCCGTGACGTAGGGCCACCTTGAACGGCCCCGGCGCGGCATGGTAACGCCAGTACATCGGGATGGACCGAGTCAGTACTTTGCCTTCAAAGAGCGGCAACAAATTGACGCCGTCGAACACGCGGTCGGAAGGAAGCGGCAATCCCACGGCGGCCAACACCGTGGGGAAGAAATCGGAGCCGATAATGGGCGTGTCGCACACCGTGCCGGGGCGAGTCCGTCCAGGCCAGCGTATCAGACAGGGCACGCGAATGCCGCCTTCATACAGGGAGCGCTTGCGACCGCGCAGTCCGCCGGTCGAGCCGCGCGTTCGTCCTTTGGTACCGTCTCCTTCGGGACCGTTATCGCTGGTAAAGATCACCAAGGTGTTGTCGCGAAGGCCCAGTTCGTCCAAGGTAAACATCAGGTTGCCGAAGGCGTAGTCTAATTGCGACACGTTAGCGTGATGCTGAGCACGGTCAGGGTCATTACGCCACAAGTCGGGGTACAGTCCCAGAAATTCGGGGGCCGATTCGATGGGTAAGTGCGGCTCGTGTGTCCATACAGTGAGAAAGAACGGTTTCTTTGGGTCGCGAAGCTTCTTCAGCCAGGTGATCGCTTCTTGGACGACCAACGGTCCGGAATAACCCGAAAGTGGGCCAACAGGTTCACCGTTGCGGACGAAGTTGTGCGGCTGGCGGTGGCTCGGTGCAGCGTTGTTTTGCGTGGCGAACCACCAGTCATAGCCGTGGTCAGACGGTTGGGGCTGCTTAGGCGAGTTGAATTGGCCGTTCAGGTGCCATTTACCGACGTGACAAGTGGCATAACCTGCGTCGCGGAGTAAGCGAGGCAGGGTGATTTCCTTGAGGGCTAGGTGGATGAACGAACCTTCGGGAATCCATGTGAACACACCTGTGCGGTAGGGGGTTCGTCCGGTGAGAATGGCAGCACGAGACGGGGAACAGACGGGAGAGGCGGCATAGGCCTGGGTGAAGCGCATACCTTCCCGGGCGAAGCGATCCAGATGCGGGGTTTTGATCACAGGGTGGCCGTAGCAGCCCAAGTCACCGTAACCCAGGTCGTCGGCCAAGAAGATGATGATGTTCGGGCGAGATTCTGCCCAGGCTGGTCGCGCGCTAAGGAGGTTTAGTACGCTGACCACGGCCAACAAGCTGGGGGCTAACTTCTTGCTCATCATGGGTAGGCTCCTGATGCTCATTGGAGCGATTTGAGGAAAGCCAAGAGGTCGGCAAGTTCCTCAAGGGTCAGTTGCTGGTCGAGTCCGGAGGGCATGAGGGAAACCTTACTAGGCTGGATTTCTTCGATTTCACTGCGAGGAATACGCACCTGCTGGTCGGGGCCGAGAATGAGCAGGATGTCTTCAGGACGGTCTTCACGGAGCAGCCCGTTGAAGACGCGGCCATCTCTGGTGGCCACGAGGATCGGTTCGTAGCTTTGCACGAAGCTAGCGTTGGGAAAAACGATGGATTCGAGCAGATCGCGTTCACTTCGCAAAGCCCCGATCCGGGTGAGATCAGGGCCAATGCGTCCGCCGAGGTAGCCGATGGCGTGGCAGCTACTACAAGCGGCCTTGGCGCTATGAAAGACCTGCTGACCGCGGCGTACATCGCCGGGTTTGAGCGCCGCCAGCAACTTGTCCAGCTTTTCCTTCTGTTGTGCGGCACTGGCATCGAGTCGGGCAATGAATTGCTCAGCACGACGCTGGATTTCCGGGCTACACTTCGCGAAAGCGCGGCGGATGGAACTCGGTCGTAGACTGGCGCGGTTCTCGGCTTGTTCCAATGCTTCCAGGAGCTGATGCGCGACGGCCTCGCTCGTGTTGGTCGCAAACGCTTCGAGGAGTCGATCGGCTTCCAGGGGCGAGCACCGCGGGAGATGCTCGGCAAGTTGTTTCAGTTGTTCAGCATTCGGCTGGCTCCGCAGGATAGCCTCGACGGCAAGGGCACGCACGGTTACAGGCCGATCGCTTCGCAGGTGTGCCACAGCCAGGGACCAGGCATGATCCGGCAGCGGCATCTTGCTCGGCAGGGCGGCCAGGGCGCGTAACCGTAACTCAGCATCCAAGGACTTACGGTCGGCCCAGGCAGCTAATGCCTGGCTCACCGCAGCCAGGTCGGTTTTGCTCGGCGGCACTTGACGCAAGGCGTGTAACACGTCCGGCCAAAGCGGTCGGCAGTTGTCGTCCTGGAGCATCTGAAGCCAGACTTTCGTCCACGCACTCGGTGCCTCGCGGAGACCACTTTGGGCCATAGCCTGGGCCAAGGTTTGGCGAGTAGCGACGGACAACGAGGTGTCAGTCACCAGTTGGGCCAAGAGACGCTGCACGGCCTGGTTTCGGCTCAAACGTACCAGCAGGGTGCGCCAATCCTCATATTGGCGTGGCGTGGACGCCTGACGCAGTTGTTGAGTGATGTGCGAAATGAGGCGGTCGCCCCATTCGGGATGACGACCGGCTAGCCACCAGGCTGCTTCGCGCAACTCGACATCGGAGGAACTCAGAGCTGCCAGCACCACTTCGATGGGGGCACTGCTGCCGCGGATGAATTCCAACGCTATCAAGGTCTGGCGCACAACCGTGCTGTGCCCGCTGGATAAGCCGGCGCGAATCGCCGAGGCATCGCCGATTTCGATGAGGGCGTAAGTCAGCGAATGTTGCAGCACGCGATCCGGTGCATCGGCTAAAGCGCGCAGTAGCGCTGGGACAGCCCGCGAGTCACCGATACGTCCTAACGCCTCGGCCGCGGCCCGGCGGAGTGCAGGACTAGCTTGGGTAACGATACGGATTAGTTCATCCACAGCCTCGGGGTCGCGCCACAAACCGACGCTATGCAGCGCGGCATGGCGGACAGATTCATCGCTATCCGTCAGCGCTAGGCGCACAGCCTGGCGCGCTGCAGGGCCAGCTATCTGACATAGCGTCCAGACGGCGTGCAAGCGTTGCCGCGGCGAACGGCTCGATGCTAACACTTGCCGCAATGCGGGAACCGCCGCTTCGCCCGACTTGGCCAGCCATTCGGTAGCCCGTTGGCGCACCGCAGGACGCGGATCATCCAGCAACTGGGCGAGTTGCTCAACGGAGACCTGCGCCCAGGCGATGCGCTGACCCCGTGGATCCTCAGGCACACGCGCACCAACACGGCGAATGCGGTATATTGCCCCAAGAACGTCAGGTTTGGGGAGCTGCGACGTGGGACAACAAAGCTTATACCAACCTCCAGTATCCACTACTAGTAGGCTGCCATCGGCGTCCTCGAGCACGTCGGTCGGATGGAAGTCAATCTGGTCGGAAACCAGAAAATCTTCATCGCGGGTGGTGAACGTGGCTCCATGGCGAACGAGAATATGGCGGGTCACTTTGTGCAAGTTGAAATGGCAGGCGAATAAATTGCCGCGGTATTCCGGACCGAAGACCTCGGAATCGTAACAGGTCAGGCCGCAGCTAGCCGACGCGCCTAAATGAACTAGCACAGGCATGACCGTCGGGGCTGTCCACGGATGAGCGTAAATCGGCTCGTGTTCCTTGCCGTAAACTCCGCCATAAACCGCGTGCACCAGTCCGTCGCGCAGGCCCGCTTGGGGATGCACCAGGAAGGTGCTGGTCATGAACCGTTCGCCTTCCGGGCTAAAGGCTACGTCCACGGGATTATCCATCCCTCCGGTGAGCACAGCCTCGACGAAGCGATCCGGCACCTGCGGAAAGGCATGCAGTAACCGGTCGGGCGGTGTACGGAAGATATGGGCCGCGCGGCTCTTTTGGGGCCGACCGCGCGCATCGTAATAAGGTTGCTCGGCCCAGGCGCCTTTACACCAGTAAATCCAGCCATCGCGTCCCAGGTAAGGCCCATGCAGGTCGTTGGCACAACCGGTCAGCGTCTGCCGATGGAGCCATTCCTCCCGACGATCAGCCACGCCATCCCCATCCGTGTCGGTCAGACGCCAAATGATTGGCGGCGCGGCCACATAAAGGGAACCGTCCAGCCACATGGTTCCTTCGGGGAACATCATTTTGTCGGCAAAGACGGTACGGCGATCGTAGCGGCCATCGCCATCGCTATCTTCCAACCGCAGAATACTGTGCGGCCTCGTCTTGACCTGTTCGGTAACGCGTTCGTTGGAACCGGATGACTCAGCGACGTAAAGCCGTCCGGCCTCATCCAAGGCGATAGTGATCGGTCGCAGCGTCAAAGGCGGTCCCGCGACCAACTCGATGGTGAATCCCTCAGGCAGAGTGAAGGTATGGCCGTTGAGTACCACACGATGCTTGCCCGAGGACACTGTATCAGGCTTATTTTTTATGTCGCTGTGGTTCTGAACTTTGTCCTGCCCGTAAAGCTCCAAAACCCAGGCACGCCGACAAGTTACCCCTAAGCCGAGAGCCATTAGCAGACAGATGCTCACCGCCACCCAACTTGAATAACCTAACTCCTTCCAAGCGCTTCCCGCTCGCAACCAACCGAACGCGGGAAACTTTGCAAAGCGAGAAACCCACTTGGTGACTTGGCTCCGCTCATTCAACCTCGGCTGCTTGAGCGACTGCCTACGTCCCAGAATCCGCTTCCCACCCATGCTTGATATCCCTCACCTGCATCGCCACCGTGCTGTATCAACGTGCTGTAACCGACCGGATCGCCGCGATCCCACGAGCAGTGCACCGCTTGGTTTTCTCACAGGCTTCCGCTAATCGGCCAGCATCTGCCTTCACCTCTTGAGTTATCGCTAGCATAGTCGCCTTCACGCTTCTTGCCAACGGGCTGCCCAGCCTTCAGCAGACTTGAGCAAGCAGGGAGCTACACCGCCGTGGTAACTAAGCCAAAAGGACCTGCGAATTTGAAACCCCAACCTCGATTGGCTACCTTGCTTGGACTTTATTTCTTGAGCAAGACCGCATGTTTGAACCGATAAGCCAGGTCGAGATTGGAGCAGCTAGCAATGTTGTCAACTGTTTGCCAAAAGCTCGGCCAAGCGATCCAGCAGAGGCACCTGGTCCGGGTGAAGCAGTTCGCGGGCTTGTTCGAGTGGAACAAACTGGGCCTGATCGATCTCCCAACTGGCACAGCGCGGCTCGGCGTGAGGATCGGCAGGCCCCGCCCAGGCATGGACGGTTTTGCGACTTTTGCGGTAATTCACCGTGCCTAAATAGTGCAGTGCACCAGGTACGACACCCGTTTCCTCCACGGTTTCGCGGCGGGCACATGCTTCCAAATCTTCACCAGGCTCAGGCACACCTTTAGGAATACTCCACGGCTTGCCGCGATTATACGGCCCCGAAGGATGCACAATCAGCACTTCCCAACCTCGAGGGCCACGCCGATAAAGCAGTGTGCCAGCGGATTGCACGCGTGCCATGAGCGGTTCTGCTTGTACTGACCATCGCAGTGCGACTGAGCGGAGCCAGATACTGCAACGGTCAATCGGGCGGAAATTGCCCACGCTGTCGCGCCGCCAGGCGGGCAGGAATGAGCCAGAGGTTGGCTATGTCCCGCACATCGCTGGTCAGAATCGCCTGATTCGTTCGGCTCGCCAGGGCAGGATCGTAGAGGCTATATGGGCTGCGCCGGCCCAAGACGGTAACGCTACCTTTGTAGAGTTTGAGACGGACGTCACCCGCGACGAAACGCTGTGTCTCGGAGACCAGTTGTTGTAAGGCCTGCCGTTCATCGGTGAACCATTTGCCATCGTACACCAATTCGGCAAACTCCCTGCTCGTGGTTTCCCGGAGGCGGATAAGTTCTCGACTATGGACGAGGCTCTCCAGAGCACGATGGGCCGTGAGCAAGATAGTGGGGGCAGGGGCTTCGTAAACTTCACGGGATTTCGTGCCGAAGAGGCGGTCTTCGATGACGTCGGTGCGTCCAACCCCGTGCTCGCCACCGAGACGATTGAGCGTCTCCACCAGCGCCAGCAACGAATACGGCTTACCGTCCATCTGGGTCGGCTCCCCCCGTTCAAACGTCAGCGTAATCTCGAGCGGCTGGTCTGGAGCCTCTTCGGGGGCGCGGGTGATCTGGAAAATGTAAGGCGGAGGACTTTGCCAAGCGTCGAGCAGTTCGTCGAGATACAGCGACACGCCCCACAGATTGCGATCCACGCTCAACGGATTACCTTGCGACTCTGGAATGGGCAGTCGGCGTTTGCGGGCGTATTCGAGTTTATCCTGATACGTCCGCCAGGGCCAATGCCGCACGGGAGCTAAAATCTCCAAATTCGGGTCTTGGTACACAATGGCCGACTCTAAGCGCACCTGAGCATTGCCGTTACTGGCGGCGCTGTGAGCGACAATATGGCAACCTTCCTCATGAGCTAGGCGCACCATTTCCTGAGCGATGGCGTAACGCCCCAATGCGGTGCCGAGGAAGTAGCCGCCTTGATATATCGCATCCGCCTGCAGCGTGGGCAGACAAAAGTCGCGCAAAAAGCTCTCCCGCAAGTCCACGACCTTCGCGGAGACGGCGCCCAAGTCGAGCGCTAGTTCCCCCAACGGTTCGAGGTAAATCCCTTGGCCCAAGTTGACCGACAATGCGATCACCTCATGCCCCTGTTCACGCGCCAACCAATACAAAGCCAGTCGGGACTCCAGGTCGCCGTTGAACGCAAACAGCACGCGCGCCATGATCGACTCCTGACCGCTCGCAGTTTCCGTAATACCCTGCACGCTTGTGCCTGATCCTCTGGGTGCCAGGGTTCGCCCTTCATAATCGCCTTGCCGGTTCTTGACAAGAACACGTACACCCAGCGCGGACGCTATCATGTTCATCATACGCCCTTACGCAAGCTTGCTAATTCTCCTAATGATGGTTCCCATCCGAAGGTTGTCTTGTCCTCAGCATCGTCCACCTGTGGCTTAGCCAGGCGATTCTGGTTTCAGCCGGGCTTGAACCTGCTCCTTTTGCTGTTACAATAAGATGGGGACGATGAAAGTGGTGTCAGGATGCTCTCGACGCACGGTCACTTAGTCACACCGTCTTTTTGATTTGCGGGATTGGTATAGCGGCCGTGCCCCACCTTCCCAAGGTGGTGAGAGGGGTTCGACTCCCCTATCCCGCTCTCCGCGAAGTCATGCTCGTCGAAGAAGCTCGCTGGTTTGGCCGACAGCTCGCTCATTACTCCCCCGCTGAACTTTCGCCGATGCTCAACGTCGGCAGTCAAACGTTGCACTTCCGCCGTTACGTGCAACCTTGGATCGAGCAATACGTCTTCGCCCCGCTCGAGCGGCGCGGTGTCCAAGTGCTCCATACCGACTTACGCCCTGGCGCAGGCGTAGACCTGGTCGGCGACGTTACCGAAGAATCGTTCTTAGCCCAGCTGCGGACATACCCATTCCGTGCCGTGTTCTGCTCTAATCTCCTGGAGCACGTGCACGAACCGCGAAAATTAGCCACCCACTTGGTGCAAATTTTGCCGGCGAACGCCTGGATTTTTGTTTCCTGTCCCCGTGTATTTCCCTACCATCCCGACCCGATAGACAACGGCTTGCGTCCGACCTTGGCCCAACTCGCTCGCCTGTTTCCCCATACCGAACTGGTCGCAGGCGAAGAGGTCGCTTGTGGGGCGATCTGGGAATACGTGCTGGCTCGATTACGCGCCTGGCTTCGGGAACGACGTGCCAGACAAGATGGTCGGCTGCCTCAAGCGGATCAAGGCGGTGTAACTGACCTACCCGCACCGACGAGTCCCGGCGCAGGTTTACCTTGGCAACAATACGCCCGCTTGGCGCTCTGGCTGTGTCGGCCCGTATGGGCCACTTGTGCTGTGTTACGCGTGTCGCACCGCTCCGCGCATTACCTCGAGGCTCGGCCCTAAGCGAACGTAACGGTCATGCGCTTTCTTATCGTTTCGCATTATGTCTTGCCGCACATTGGCGGAGTCGAGCAGTTGGTGGACCTCGAGACCCGCGCCTTAGCCGAGGCAGGGCACGAGGTAACTGTCGTAGCCAGCGACGGCCTGGGAGCGGGCGAGATGCCGAAGTACCCGCCTACCGTGCGCGTCATTCTTGTTCCCGCCTGGCACGAACTGGAACGCACCTGGCAAGTGCCTTATCCGCTATTCAGCCCGCACCTTGTCCACGTGCTGGCACAAGCGGTGCGCTGGGCCGACATTGTCCATGTGCACGGCTTTCTGTTTCAAGGCACGCTCGTCGCGTTGTGGTGGGCACGACGATTGAATAAGCCGAGCATCCTCACCGACCACGGCGGGATACAACACTTTGCCTCCGCAACGAAACGCTTCCTAGCTTGGACTGCCGCACACACCCTGGGCCGGCTCAGTTGCCGTTGGGCCGATCAACTCGTAGCCTACAATGCCCGTGTCCTGGCCTTGCTCGAGCAACTGAGCGGTAAGTCCGCCCGCTTCGTGGCCAACCCGATCCGACGCGAGCGTTTTCGACCGCCCACGCCGCAAGAACGCGCGGCCGCCCGATGCCAACTTGGTTGGACGGACTCACGACCGCGGATCCTATTCGTCGGCCGACTCGTACCCGAGAAAGGCGTCGCCCAGCTACTGCAACTTCGCCGCGAGGACTGGGAAATCGTATTGTGTGGCCCAGGAGCCGAAGCGTGGGGGGATGTGTTGCGGAAACCGGGGATCACTTACTTACCGCCGCGGCCCCAGGCTGAGCTGATTCCGCTCTACCACGCTAGCGATGTGCTCGTGTTGCCTAGTGCCGTACGCGAAGGGTTTCCGCTCGTGGTGCAAGAAGCCCTGGCCTGTGGCCTGCCTGCAGTCTTAGGCGATGACCCAGGTTTCGCACCCTATCGCACTTGGCCCGGACTTTATCTCACCTCGCCTGAACCGCCAGCGTTGGCCCAGAAGGTGGACGAAGTACTCCGCGTCGGTTCATCCGTACAGCATCCCGATTACGCCACGGCCCTAGATCGTTTCTGCCCCGACCCTCAACTCTGGCTTCGACAACTCTACTCGGACTTCCTGCCCGTTCGCTAAGGTCGCTCATCTGGCCCCACGCGCACCTCATGATTGGCCTGACATAACGCACCTCTGCCCCCTGCCTGCGAAAGTCGGACTTGGACCGACATGATCCGTGCACATCAGTTGACAGGCCTTACAGTCTTAGCGTGCCCTTGCTGCCACAAGGGGAGGATTTGCTAAATCGTATAAGTCGTTGCTCCATTGGCGGGATAGAGCCTGCGGGGAAGGTTGCGCACCTTCGA
>JANWVZ010000075.1 GCA_025056555.1 Gemmatales bacterium
TACTTCAACTCGAAAACGTCCGCAATCAGTTGCCCTGCTTGTGTCAGTATCTGGCGATGTCCGCGCGGGTTCCTGCCATCCTCAGCGCACGCAGTCAAGAGACGGATGCTGAGAAGCAATTTCGCCTGGCTGTGTATCAGAACGTCCTGGTGCAGCTTGACAACTTGCTAACGCATCCTGCCGTGGCCAGCGCCGTGGAACGCGGTCAAGTGGCACTGCACGGCTGGGTTTATCACATCGAAACTGGCGCCATAGACGCCTACCACCACAGCACAGGCCAATTCGTCCCCTTGCAACAAGCCCCCATTGAGCCGATTCATTCCGAATGGCCGTTGCGCCAAATATCCTGGTAATAGCCAGTCCGCTGATTGAGGTATTCCTGGATCCTCCTGCCACTTAGGAGCTCTCCTATGAGCACTGGGCGCGAAACCGATACCAGAGGCCATTGGTTCATTAGCGACCTGTTATCTTCTGTCGTCGTCTTCTTGGTCGCAATGCCTCTTTCCATCGGCATTGCTATCGCATCCGGGGTCCCCGACGATAAAGCTGCCGGAGTAGGTATCCTCACTGCGATTGTCGGAGGCATCGTCGTCGGCATCTTAGCAGGCTGTCCGTTGCAAGTTACCGGGCCTGCGGCGGGGCTAGCTGTGATGGTAAGCCAATTCATTTCCGACTTTGGCTGGGAGAATCTTTCCATCATCGTTCTCGTGGCCGGTGCAATTCAATTGCTGGCGGGGTTGTTACGTTTCGGGCAATGGTTTCGGGCCGCACCCCCAGCGGTTATCGAGGGCATGCTGGCAGGTATCGGTGTGCTCATTTTTGCCTCCCAGTTCCACATCATGGTAGATGACAAGCCTCCAGGAACGGGACAAGAGTTTGGCGGCATTCTCAATCTGGTTACTATTCCTGAGGCCGTTTACAAGGGCCTCACCATGCAAGAACATCGAGTGGCAGCTATCGTGGGACTGACTACGATCATCGTAATCACGCTGTGGGTGACTTTCGCTCCTGTCCGCTTGCGTTTCATACCCGGCCCTCTGGTGGGCGTAATCGTGGCGGCCATTATGGCGGCCATCATTAATGCCGAGGTCAGGTATGTTTCGATGCCCCCTAACATCTTGGACGCTGCGGGGCGTGCTCCTGTAGATGCATTATGGTCGCAGCTGGTAAGCCAACCCGACCTCACAGCCAAACTCAAATACTTGCTACCTCTGATGTTGGCGGGCTTGGCTTTAGCGTTTGTGGCCAGCGCCGAAACGCTACTAACTGCTACCGCTGCCGACTCTATGCAGCAACATGCACCGCGCACCAACTATGATCGCGAGCTCCTAGCCCAAGGTGTGGGTAACTCCATATGTGGTGCCTTACAACTGTTGCCCATGACTGGCGTTATCGTGCGCACCGCCACTAATATCCAGTCGGGTGCACGCACCCGCTTGTCAACCATCATGCATGGTTTTTGGCTCCTCATCTTTTGCGCCCTGGTGCCTCAAGTGTTAGGTTACATACCGATCGCCAGCCTGGCAGCGGTGCTTGTTTATACTGGAGTCAAGCTGTTCAAGTGGCGCAACTTCATCACTTTTTGGAATCTGGGGATTGGGGAGTTGGCTATTTATGTGGTTACTATGGGCACCATCGTGGTGGTGGATTTACTAACGGGCATCATCGTGGGAATCATCTTAGCGATGGCGAAACTACTATTTGTCTTCTCGCACCTTGACATCCGCTTAGAGCTTGACCATACCCAACGTCGCGCCAACATGTTCTTAGCTGGAGCAGCTACCTTTATACGTCTGCCTAAGCTTGCAAAAGCTTTACTCGAAGTCCCCGGCAATTATGAATTGCATATTCACCTCGAAGGCTTAAGTTACATAGACCACGCATGCCTTAACCTCCTCGCCAATTGGGAAAAACAACACGAAAAAACGGGAGGGAGTCTGGTCCTGGATTGGGAAAGTCTGACGGCCAAATTCCGCCAGGTCGGCCAAAATGCATCGAATAATACTCAGAATAATCAAAATAGTTCGAGTAAACCTAGCCTAGCGCGAAGAAACAGCTGAGGGTCGCAAGTTTGTACTCAGTTAGGCCAGCCAGGCCCTGACCGGAGGCTTGCGCCTAGTGCTAACAAACAGCTGAGTGTCGCAAGTTAGTACCCACTGTGCTCTCGTACTGAGTACAAGTATAAGTCCTAATCCCTACAGGGTTCTGCTTCCCTGTTACGTATGCCGGAAATGTTCCCGCTAATTAGCACATCATGTTTTCCTATGGATACATAAACATCATATGCCGAATGTTTGATATACTCACTAATACTTACCCATCTTGCTTGTTGAAACTTTTCGATCTTATAGCCTGACGCGAAACTAACCATTGTATATTTCGTCGGGCGTTTTGGGCGAAACTAATAAGGTGATACGCACACTGGTGGTCAGCCTTTGGCTTCCACATTCAGTTACCGCTTTAGGCGCTAGATTACGACTCGCCCTGGTTATCTGCGGCCTCGTAGCCGGATTGCTTGCATTCGGGCACACTGCCAGCGGTCAGCAGGATGAAATTCAAGAGTTGAAAAAGCTCATCGAGAAACAACAGCGGCAGATCGAAAGGCAGCAACAGCAGATTGAATATCTGCAACGCTTATTGGATCAGCGATATTCTATCCCGCCGACCGTAGAACGCCAAGTCGTTGAGGAGGTGGTTCGTCAAGTTATGCAGGAAAAGCAAAATGATAAGTCGTTAGAAAAGCCGCGGTGGGACGAGATCCAAAGGCCGCCCTCGATGCAAACGGTGTTCCGCGATGGAGTGGAATTCGCCACCTCGGATCGGGCTTTTACCGTTCGACCCCGCGGTATGTTGCATCAGGATTGGGGTTGGATTCGGGCCAGTCCCACCGCGGAGCGGGCTATTCTCGGACCCGATGCCAGTTTCGATGATGGTGCTATATTCCGCCGAGCACGACTCGGTCTGAGCGGAGTACTTTGGCAAGATGTCGAATACATGGTTGAATTTGAGTTTGCCACCGCCAATCGCATTATTTATCGCGACTTGCACATAGGTGTTAACATTCCCTATGTGGGTACCCTGCGCGGCGGGCACCTCAAAGAACCATATAGCTTAGAGTCCCTGCAATCGGGAAGGCACCTAACTTTTATCGAACGGTCCGTAGCCGATGGCGCTTTAGTGGAACGCTGGAATCCAGGAATAACATTAAGTCAAACCTGGTGGGACGAGCGTGTTACGCTGACAGCGGGTTGGTTTCGCGTGCAACAGCAAAGCGATGAGATCGGTTCGGACATCGGGGATGGTGATTATGCTTATGCCCTCCGGATCACGGGATTGCCTCTTTACAAGCAGGATGGCCGATACTTAGTCCATCTCGGAGCAAGTACTAGGATTGGAGTGCTCAACGAGCGCGACATCAATCCCACCACGCCGGGGCTGGAGGACCGGAGAGCGTTTCGTGCGGTCGCCTACTTTATCGATCCACATCCATTCTTAGAGATTGGACCCTTGTATGCTAATCGATGGGATCGCTATAACCTGGAGTTCGCCACGGTGTTAGGGCCTTTTTCTATCCAGGCAGAGTATTTTTTCAGCCATCTGAATAACACTGGGTTTACGGAAGCTGACCGAGCTTTAGGGAGCGTGGATTTTCAGGGCTTCTACGTTTATGCTTCGTACTTTCTCACAGGGGAGCACAGAACTTTTGATAAACGCAATGCCATCTTCACCAGGCAGGAAGTTCATTCGCCATTGCGACCACGCTTGTGGTTCAGTGGGGAGCGGGAAGCTTGGTTCAGCAATCTAGGTGCTTGGGAATTAGCCTATCGTTACGGTTATCTGGACCTGACGGATAGCGGTGTGGATGGCGGTTTTCTATTCCAGTACACGTTTGGAGTCAACTGGTATTGGAATGAAAACGTCAAGGTGCAATGGAATTATGAGCGACTGCATCGAGAACAATCCGGCCGAGCGCGAGATGCCAGCGTGGATATATTCCTCATGCGCTTAGCATGGGAGTTTTAGTTAGTTCTCGCAGTTGTCCTCGAACACTATGAGGTTCTTGCTGCGGTTGTTTCAGCCGTGGGAGTTCTCCCTATGCATCGAACTACGGACTATGCGGATTCGCCCGCGGGACTTTAGAAAAAGATTATCCCTGATGAGAAGGTGCTAAGCAGAATCAGCGTGGTTAGAAGCATAGACCCTGAATTCGGCTATCTGGCTTAGCTCAAGGGACCGCCGAGCTGGTAACTGCCGTCAGGAACTTTTTAGCTGCCCAGTAGTGGCTCATAACTAGAAATCATAGGCCATGCGCATGCCGAAGCCGTGAACCCAACCGTCCGCATCGGAGTTAGCCAAATCGCGATGGGTAAATGTATAGTTCCACTGGAATCGGATATTAGCATTGGGGAACCAGTTGAGGCCCAGAGTAACATCATGCAATATAGCCCCAGGAATGCCTTTATCCACTAAATCTATGTATTGGTAGCGTATGCCGACCTGCCAAGCTCCAGGGGCGAAAATAATCTCACCATCACGGTCAATATAAATGAAATTGCGGTCCGGGATCACGCGGTTGAAAGCGGCTCCGGAGCCGCCGTGGCGCAGGTAATGTCTATACTCCCCGGTCAGGAAATAGAGGACTTCAATATATCCCCCGTGATAGAACGTAGTGCCGAACGGCGCGGGAGCAGCTATTGGAAAGCCGACGTCTGTAAACCAAGTAGCATAATACTCGGCCACCATAGACCACGGTCCCCAAACGAGAGCGAATTCGGGAACGAGGATATACATAGTATCGCCGAGGAAGCGTACATCCGATAAAGCCGTGTGTAACGGTGCGGGGCCGTTGCGGAGCATGGTTCGTGCGCGCAGGCGATAACGGTCGTTGTCTAAGTCTCGGCCACTGGCACCGAGACCCACATGAATTAGATATTTTCCATCCTCAGCGTAAATAGGAGTCCAGGTGAGTCGGCCAGTCAAGTCGTACTCGCCATCGCCTACGTTCCAGCCAAATACTGTGTTATTATTTTTGAACACACCAAAGGCCCAGGTGATCGTCTCATCTTGACTCCAGTTGAACACCTGTACGCCAGGACGGAAACCGTTATCCAGACCACCGATAAAAGCGTCGAACATGAAGGAACGTTCCAAGAAGTTAAGCCAACGGCTGGAGGTGATATGCTCAAAACTGATGGGGGGTTTCTGATTCCCAACGCGGATGGTGCCTAGAAATGGAATATCCACGATCTGTGCCCATAGATCGGTTGGTACTGGGGTGTTGGCAACATCGCCCTCGCGGGCGGGATCGAGCGGGTCGGCATCGAAAGTATTCACAAAGTCGTATTCCGACACAAACTCAATCATGCGATAGAGCTTACCGTCAATGGTAAAACGGCCACGGCGGAATGCGAAAGCGTCTCGAGGTTTGCCGATACCACCGGGACCAGCTTCAACGCGGTCCTGGGCCGTGACCCAAACGGTGTCAAATTGAGTACGGCCACCGACATGGACGCGGAAATTCCCGTCGGGAGTCTGAATGCCCAGACCGTGCTGCCAACTGACACGGATCCACGGGGACGGATCGTGTAGTTCGATAAGCCGCCAAGGATTGTTTTTCAACTCGTCGGGATCTACAGCACTGGGCTTTTTAGGTGGCGCGTCGTACGCTGCGCTCAGCTCGAAGTTTCTTGAAGTATTCTGTTCGAGCACCTGTGGCCTTGGCGGTTGAGTAACATTTTCCTGGAGCCGTTGCAGGGCCTCCCGAAGTTCGCGGTTTTGTTGCTCCAGCGTTTCGATGCGGCGAAGGAGTTGCTGTAAAGTGGCTTGGTCTACAGAAACTTGAGGCGAAGAGGACTCTTGAGGTCGGGAACTTTCGTGGCGCGGCGGAGGGCCTTCCTGACCGTAGCAGAGCACGGTGAGAAAGACACCAACCCAAGTCAGCGCGCATGAATAGCGATTCATGCCTAAGTCCCGTTTTACGGGTGCAAGGGTGAGAGATTGTGAGGAAAAGCAAATGTGGATATTTTGAGGCAATACGCCTTGGCTCAGCCGAGCAAGGCGTACTGATCGCTATATCGCTCACCTATGACCCCGCAGTTTATGAAAACTGGTAAATTCGTCATAACTGGCGGCGAACGATACGGGCGTAATATCCGCCATCAGAAGGTTGGCCAGGAACCTGTTCTACCTCCGCCTCGAGCCTCAAATCATGAATAACTTGCAGTACGTTTTGCACAACCGTGCGATTTTCCTCCGGCTCGAGACTGCAAGTTGAATAAACGATAGCCCCGCCGGGACGAACGCGTTCGGCGGCGAAAATCAACAATTTGGTCTGTAACGGTACCAGATGCCGCAATGTGCGGGGCGAAAGTTTCCAACGTGCCTCGGGACGTCGGTTGAACACACCTGTGTTGCTGCAGGGAACATCTGCCAAAATCGCGTCAAAAGGTCCAGTCGGTGGCTCTCCCAGCCGAGGTAACAGGTGTGTTTCTATGATTGTGACGCCAAGACGCTCGGCCAAACGGGGAACCGCAGCGAGTCGGCGTTTATCAATATCGCAAGCAAGGATTTTGCCTTGATTCTGCATCAATTCAGCCAGATGCGTGGTTTTGGCTCCGGGCGCGGCGCACAAGTCGAGCACTTGCCAACCTGGTTGCGGTGCAAGTGCGGACACGACTTGCATGGAGGATTCATCTTGGGGGAGGAACCAACCTTCCTTGAAACCCGGCAGGTCATGTGGACTGGCATGATGTTCTAAGCGAATAGACTGCGGATGTTGGCCTGGTTCAGCGGCGATGCCTGATGCGCGCAGACGTTCCAGCACCGCTTCGCGTGTAGTCTTCAGGATGTTCACGCGGAGATAGGCCGGCGGGGGCGTATTGAACCAAAAGCCCAGGCGGTAGAGTTCTGCCCGGTCGTAGCGCTCTGCCCATCGGGCCACGAGCCAGGGAGGAAAGGCGAAACCGACTGCAAAATACTCCAAAGGCTTCTCCTCGGGACTTGGGAGCAGTGGCTGCTTGAGCAGGCGATATTGACCGTTTTCCCAGGGGACTGCCGATGCGCTGGGCAGCGCTGAGAAATCGTCGCTGACCACCTCGGCTAATCGGCGGAGCACGGCATTGAGAAAGGCTTTGCACCCGGGCTTGTTAGCTAATGACGCCAATTCAACGGTTTCATGAATCGCAGCATGCAAGGGAATGTGCGTCAGGAGCACCAACTGATAAGCCCCGATGCGTAAGGTTTCCCATATCCACGGCTCGACACGATGTAAGGGGCGAGTGATGAAAGGTCGGAGCAGGCGATCCAACGTTAGCCGACGTCGTTGTACGCCGTACACTAACTGAGTAACCAGTCGGCGGTCTGGGGGCGCGAGAGACGTTCGTTCCAGGTGTTCGTCGAGGATTTCCTGAACGAAACGGTTATGGCGTCGGCACTCTAACAGAATGCTCACGGCTAAGGCCCGCGCGTTAATTTGCTTCCAGCGTAACCTGGTAGCCGCTTTGCTCATGGGGTTTCGGCTCCGAGACGCTGCCCGACAGCCATGGGATGGCCGCGGAGAAACTCCGCAATTTCGAGAGTTTTTCCTCCTTCGAGCTGTACTTGTACCAGGCGAAGCACGCCTTGACCGCAGGCGACCTGCGCTTCCTTGGTAGTAACCTGAACCAGCGTCCCAGGGGGAGCCTGGGTGGCTTCTTCCAGCGCTTTTGCTTTGCGGATGATAAGGCGTAATGGTGGTTTGAAGGGCCTATGCCAGAAGGTGTAAGCTGTGGGCCAGGGTTGCATCGCGCGAATGTGATTGACTATCTGTTGCGCGGAGCGGGACCAGTCAATCAGGCCGTGTTCTTTTTTCAGCTTTGGTGCGCGGGTCGCTTGCGTCGAATCTTGTGGAATAGCACGGACGGTTCCGGCCTCGATCTGGTCAATCACCTGTAATGCTAAACGGGCTCCGATTTGGGCTAGTCGTGCCTCCAATTCCCCCGCGGTTTCCTCCGGGTAAATCTCGACGACCTCCTGGGCGAGAATGTCTCCAGCATCCATTTGTGGAGACATGCGGATGATGGTTACACCTGTTCGCGTTTCCCCGTGGTAAATGGCCCAGGCGACGGGAGCGGCACCGCGGTACTTGGGTAGGAGTGAGGCATGGATGTTAATGCCACCGTGGGGAGCGACGGCCAACACCTCAGGCGAAAGGATGTGGCCATACGCGGCCACGACGAGGAGTTCGGGGGAAAATTCTTGTAGTCCCGCAATAGCTTCAGGCGTGTTAATCTTTTCGGGTTGGAATACGGGAACGTTGCGAGCCAGGGCGATCTTTTTGATGGTGCGTACCATTTCCCGTTCGCGTCCGCTGGGTCGGTCGGGATTGACCACCAATGCTGCTACGGTGTGCCGACTGTGCAACAGCGCCTCCAAGGTCGGTTCGGCGAATCGCCCGGTTCCCATCATGACAATGCGCATGGCCGATTCCAGAGCTGGCTCGAAGAAGTAGTGCGCGAGCCGGCGTAAAGCAACAGGCAGATGCTTACACGGCCTGAGGCGTGGCTAGAGATGCGGTTACTGCTCCCTGCTGCGAAACCAGTTCTTTCAACCGCTCGATGATTACTTCGTCGCGCGGAATCTTTCCTCGCCGCTGGGCATCTCGGTAACGCCGTGTCAGGTCGTCCAATGCATCTCGACTGGCCAATCGGGCTGCCTCGGTCATGCGGTCAATAAACAGGATCCCGTGCAAATGATCCGTTTCGTGCTGTGCCACCCGTGCTTCCAGGCCGCTCAAGGTCCGCGCGATTTCACGCCCTTCCAGATCGAAGGCTCGCAAATGCACGGTCTTGGCGCGACGAATTTTTTGGTACAGACCGGGAAAGCTCAGGCATCCCTCGTCCTCTTCCGCCGAGCCGCGAAACTCGCTCAAGACTGGGTTGACGATAACTTGGATATTCCCTGGGTCTTCCTGCGCGCGGTCAGGACGCATCAAGAAAATCTGGTAAGGATAGCCGACCTGCGGCGCTGCCAGTCCCAGACCGTGGTGTTCCAAAAGCAACCGCGTCATTTCGTGTACCAATTGGCGAATATTCTCATCTACGCGCCGCACGGGACACGCAGGAAAACGTAGCGCGGGATGGGGATAATGCACGATTTCCATGGAAGTACCTTTTTCGACGTTACTCGCAATTCACTGAGCCTGGTGGCGGGTAGCTGCGCTCCCGTTGTGAGTTTATGCAAATGTCCTCACTAAGCGGAGAGCAATTCCTTCTACACACTCTTCCTCACTTTATCATACGGATGAGAATCCTTCGGCGAAATTCTCTCGAAGCCTCAAGGGTTGAGAATTGACAAAAGCTGACAGGTAACCCAAACTCCTTCGTCAATACTTCTGGACCTCCTCGATTTAATCAATCGGTTGAGAATTGACGAAAGCTGACAGGTAACCCAAACGGAGCGGCGCGCGGACTTGAGCCGCGGGAAATCTCTTCGCAATATGTTTGTGCCCCGCAATCAAGGCTTCGCCTCCGCGGGGCAAACGCACGGATGTTGCAGGCACCCAGGACAGCGTCGGCCATATTTTTGATAAAACACCTCGCCCAAATCCACATGGGCCACATTGGCCAGCGTGGCCAACCACGCGAGCACATCCGCCAATTCAGCGGCGATTTCCCTAGGATCTGTCCTTCGAATGGCAGCCGCCAGTTCGCCCACCTCTTCGAGAAACCAAAGGAAACATCCTTGCAACCCGCGTTCATCATCTTTAGGACCATAAAGATTCCGAATAATCGTTTGCATCTCTCCGAGGGTCAACGGCACGACGGACTCGCTGGAATTTCCCCCTGCTACTGGAGCCAAGAGCGTGATTTCATCCCGGTCTTGAAGCGGGCGCGTCAGGTCACTTTCGCGTTCCCCGTTGACCATCACCACCTGCACCGCTCCCCTAGCTAGGCCAAGTTGCCCTAGTAATTGTTCCAAGGTAGTGCCCTCAGGAACCTCCAAGATTCGTTCGGAACCCCCTAAGCGTTGGCGAAGCATACCCATCGGTTTGATGAGCACCTGCATGGTTTTCACCCCAAAAAGTCCTCTGCACCACAATCCGCGGGCCCAAGCATTTCGTGGCAGTCGCGGATGAATAAGTTCAGAGCCATGCGATAAGTAATAAGACGAGTGCGATGGCGAAGAAAATATGGCTCTGCTGCTGCGGTCGTGGCAGGCCCATTGGCGACCACTCTCGTTGCGGCTGTCTTTCCAGATAGTCTAAGTACCACGAGGCCAAGGGTTGAGCATAATCCTCTTCAGCGAGATACTGTCCACCACCCATTCGGGCCAGTTGTGCCAGGATTGCATCGCGGCGACGGGTCGTAATAGGCTGGCCATTGATTTCTAACCAGCGGCCAGGTTCGTAGCTGGGAATAAGAGCGGGGGGTTGTTCTCGGCCGACGCCAAGTATGTGAACCCGGATACCCTGGGTTTGAATCTGTTGAACTAAGCCCGCTGGATCGCTGTCCTGGTCATCCCCGTCGGTGATGAGCAGAATGTCCTGAAAGCCCTTGGCTTGGGGATCGTGAGCACGCCAACTGAGTTGGATGGCCTCGCGCAAACTCGTGCCAATGGCACCGTGCTCTGTCATAGCTAAACGCCCTGCGGGCCCCCAATAATCCGGGTGGGCTAGTGCCACCATGGTGCGTATGTGGTCATAATCGTCCGTAAGTGGACATACCAGACGGGCTTGACCAGCAAACCAAACGAGGCCGATACGATGTCCGCTACGGCGAGTCACAACCTCCAAGAACTCGGCCAAGTAACCCTTGGCCCTTTCCAACCGAGACATCAGGCGTCCCCCTGTAAAATCGGCACGGTCTTCGGCCAGCATACTGCGGCTGATGTCCAAAGCGATGATTAAGTCTCGGCCGCGAGCTAGGGGTTGTTTAGGGTCGCGACCCCATTGTGGTCCTGCAGAAGCGACTATGATTACCAAGGCCGACAAGACTAAGCAGCCAGCTCGCCAGTTTCTCCTGGAACGGTGCACCACCTGCATGCCAGCCAAGCCGGCCAACTTACCCGCTAACCTTAGCCGATCCCCTTCGGTCTGCTTGACTAACCACCCGAACAATGGCAGCGCACTCAGCAATAACCAAACCCACGGATAGGCCCAAAAAGTCCAAAACTCATTCATGGCACCCGTAATACCACTTTACGTTCCCAAAAGATGGACACCAGCAGGACAAACAAGGCTAACCCACCCAGCCACGGATAAGCTTCGCGATACCGATAGTAATCAGGCCGGTCATGAAGCGGCCGATTCAGGCGATCCCAGGTTTCAATCGCGCGCCGCAACCCGTCGCTATCTGCCGCTTCCAAAGCAATGCCTCCGGTGACCGAAGCCACTTGGCGCATAATCTGCTGACCAGTCTCAGCATCGCGGCGTAACCGATCGTCTGTGAGGGCCTGGGGATCGGGGCCGATTCGAATTGTGTCTATCGGAATTTCGAGCGACCGAGCCAATTGGGCCGCTTCAATCGGATGCCGAGCGCCTTTAAGTATTTCAGGGGGCACGTTATGTTCTCCATCGCTCAGTAACAAGACCCGTCGCGCGGGGACTTGTGCATGTTCCAGCAGGCGCAAAGCAACCACTAGCGCATCGCCAATGTTCGTCGCTGACTCTGGAGGGGTACTAATCGGTTCTGCCTGCTGAAGCAGGTAAAGAAGCGCTGCATGATTGGCCGTGGGCGGCGCCAGGTCCTGCACATAGACGGCAAAAGTTACCAGTCCGATTAAGTCATCGCGCCGACCTGTCAAACGATTGGCTTCGCCAACGAGTAAGTCGTGTAAAGTTTGTTGGGCCACCTGCCAACGCTTGACAAATCGCCCGTCCAGGGCGAAATCCTCCTCGGCCATGCTGCCACTGATGTCCACGGCCAGGACCCAGGCTAATGCCCGGCTGGGTAGGCGTGCTTCTGGGTCGGGCCAGCGCGGTTGTGCCAACGCGAGAATCAGCAGGACTAAGACCAGCGAACGCAACACTTCGCTTGACCAGCCACGCCATGAGGTCCGCCTGGCCAGGCGCGGAATTACGAACTGCACCAAAGGATGACGCAGCGCAGCCCGCGGCGCGAGAACTTGATTCCTCCACCACCACAGCGGCATCAATAGCAATAACGCCAGCGCCCAAGGCTGTCCCCAATGCACGCTCATTCCATAACCATTGTAACCAGACAGGCCCCCTTGGTGTCAGGCCACTCGCTTCAGAATCAACATAGTGTTGCTCCCACCGAAGCCGAAAGAATTCGAGGCTACTATCTGCAGCCGGGCCGGGCGCGCCTCGCGGGACACATGACACAGATCGCACTCGGGATCGGGATCGTCGAGGTTGATCGTTGGAGGAATGGCTTGGGCGCGCAACGCCCCGATACAAGCTGCTGCCTCCAGGGCCGAAGCTGCCGTTACACCGTGTCCCGTCATACTTTTCGTCGAGCTCACTGGAACCCGCTTTGCCGCTTCTCCAAACACAAGTTGGACGACCCGAGTTTCGCAGCGATCGCCGACAGGCGTGCCGGGAGCATGCGCATTCAGATAGTTAATGTCCTCGGGACCTATGCGAGCATCCGCCAAAGCTAGCCGTAAAGCTCGAGCTGCAGGCTCTGGATCGCTGTTCGGGATTACGAGATGACTGGCGTCGCTGGAGGCCCCAAAACCCAGGATGGCCGCCAAAGGCTCCGCTTTTCGTCGCCGCGCATGTTCCTCAGCTTCAAGCACAAAAACCGCTCCCCCTTCGCCCATGACGAAGCCATCCCGCTGCCGATCAAAAGGACGACACGCAGCTTGCGGCTGATCATTGCGCCGCGACAATGCACGAAGATTGCCGAAGCAGGACATGCTCAGCGGCGTAACTGGCAAATCGCAGGCGCCTGCCAGACACACGGCTACTCGCCCAGAACGAATCCATTGTCGTGCTAAGCCCAGCGCATAATTCCCACTGGCACAGGCGGCGGCTATCGTCACTCGTGGCCCATCCAGTCCCAATTGTTCACACACCCGATGTACTAATGGGCGCTCAGGCAGGTGGCAATCCTGCTTATGGATCTGCAAAGCGGCTGGCCGACCTGGGGCTACACGTTCATGTTCCCAGGCAAACCAATACCGCTCCCAAAAGTAAGGCCACTCCGCTCCCAAACCCAATACCACGCCGATCGGAAGGCTCTGGCGCCTCTCCCATAAGTCCCCATTCTGCAACGCACGAATCATGCACCACAAAACCAATTGTTCCAACGGAGCATGTTTGACCCAAACTGCCTCGTCCACTGCTTGAGGTCGGGGAATGTCTACCAACTCAGCAGCAATTTGGCTCGGATGCCCGGCAATAGCCATCTTGGTAACTCGGCGGATGGCGCAGCGCCCTGCCAATAGATTGGCGGTGAACTCCCCCAAGTCGCTTCCTAACGGCGTGGCCAATCCCACCCCCGTAATCCATACGCCTCCGTTGTCTTTCATGCCGCCACCTCTTGGTAATCTGTCTCGTTTTGCCCGCTAACAGCAACTTCCTCGCGCCTCAACTCCAACAGACCTGTTCTGGGTATGTACCAACTAATAGTTTCCGCATGTTCCTTGGTTGGGGAGGTAATGCGTGCGCCGTAAAGTGCACGGACAAAATTGTCCAGTCCCAGGACAGATTCATCCGATGATGCCGAGTCAAACAGTCTTGGCCAGGAATACCAACTCAGTCTTGCCCGCCAAGTAACCAATGGGAAATCCTCGCGGCAAATCGCTAGGGCTAACGCCAAGCAGATCGGCTCGTCAAAACCACTGGCACTCAGTTCGGGCGGAGCCGGACGCCAAGCCGTCGCTACCAGCCAGTATCCCGGCGCCAAATCCCGCTGGACTTCTCCTAATCCCGCTAACAACAGTTCGACAAACTGCCTTGGCCCCCCACCAATGCCGTAGTTTGGACCCCGGCAGCCCAGTAACACGCTCAACGAGCCGGCCAATGAATGCAAACAATGATTTGGGATCAGATGGGGCGAGATGGCCGAGGCCCCTTCCTGACTGTATCGTTGCAAAGCCGACCAGGTCGCTTCGCGCCCGAAGTATTCTGGCGCAGCAATGACTCCCCAATTTTGGGCTTCAGGCAACGATTGCGACATTTCTGACCACGTCTGCAAGGTCGCTGCTAAACCGGCGATGGTTTGCTCCTCAGCATGACGCACAAACGCTGCCGGCAAAGTTTCACCATTGGGTAGCCTCAACTCTGTCCGCAGGCGTTGCAATTGTCGGCGGGTGAACGCACCACTGCTCCACGCTATCAGCTTAGCTCTCAATACCTGTGTTGCTTCCGCTCCAACACCTGGTACCGAAGTCTTCACCTGCTGGCCCCCGTACTTGATCACGCAGCTTCCGCTGATACACCTGACCCTAATTTGCGCTCGAGAAGATCCAACAAGTCGCCAATGCTCTCCAGCCTATGTAATTCTTTACTCTTTAAACGAATGTGGTAGCGGTTTTCGATTTGCATCACCAAATTTACCAGGTCAAAAGAATCCAAGCCTAATCCCTCGCGTAGGGTTACCGTGTCGCTCAAGCCTTCATAGATTTGCCCGGTCTCCTCGTGAAGTAATTCCAACAGGTCGCTACGCAATCGGGCCCGATCCATGAGCATAACCTCCTAGTAGGGCACGGTATATAGCTGCGTAATCCAAGTGATGTTTCCTGGTTCTCAAGGGGCCATCCTCTTTCCGACCGAGAAGCAGATGAACCATGTTGCAATATTCCGGTGGCCGATCAAAGCGTCTTTGTCGGTTCTTGGCAAGACCAATCCTCGCGATACCCGACCTGAGTTTGGCCTGGGATTCCTCATGGTGGTGCTTAGAATGCCATAGATCGAGCACCCTTGCCCTCAGGTGAGATCCGCCGCGATAAGGAGATAGCTATGCCGCGTTTCGCTGTCATCGTACCCGCTGCAGGAAAATCCACCCGCTTTAAAGACCGGGAGAAAAAGCCCTTCGCTACACTCGACGGCCGCGCCGTATGGATTCGCAGCGCCGAACTATTCATTCCTCGCAACGATGTGTGCCAGTTCATTCTGGTCATTGCTCCCGAAGACCGCGAGAAATTCCTCCGCCGATTCACCGCGAACCTGGCGTTTATGAACATCACGCTGGCCGAAGGTGGCGCAACTCGTACTGACTCTGTGGCTAATGCGCTGAACAAGGTCAGGGACGAAGCAGACTACGTAGCCATTCACGACGCTGTGCGCCCATGCATAACCGCGGATCAGATAGACGCGGTCTTTCAGGCCGCCCAGCAACACGGTGCTGCCATCTTGGCTGTGCCGGTCAGCGACACCCTCAAGAGAGCCGATACCAACCGCCGCATCCAAGCCACCATCCCCCGTCAAGGTCTCTGGTTAGCGCAAACCCCTCAGGTATTTCGCAAAGATTGGCTCTTGGCCGCCTATCGGAAGCGCGACCAACTTTCGGACGAGATCACGGATGATGCTCAACTTGTCGAGTCAGCTGGTTATCCCGTCTATGTCGTTGAAGGAACTCCAACTAACATCAAGATTACCACAAAAAGCGATCTTATCTTAGCAGAGGCCATTCTCAAGTCCCTGCCTAAACCGAAAGTACCCGGACCCCTGCATCCTTTCGCCGATGAAATGCAATGGCGCTGACTCAGAACCTGATTTCTTGAGCCTTGGATATTGGGACTGCCCTAATGTGTTGACTACTTCTGCGCCCGACCGCTACTTGGCATAGAATGTCAACCGTGGCCACCAATAATCCCCCAAACAACGTCCCTGAATGGGTTCGCCAGCCGCTGTTATTAGAACCTTACCTGCGTCCCATGCCGTGGGGGGGTCAGCGTTTGCCAAAAAAGCTCGGCTTAGCCGCACCAAACGAACTTGTTGGCGAAGCCTGGCTGCTAAGCGATCACCACAGTCATAGTAGTCGCATTCTCAATGCCCCTGATGCCACTTGGACCTTGCGCCGGCTCTTAAGGAATTGGCCGCTGGCTGTCGCAGGATACCTCACATCCAAATTTCCGTTATTGGTGAAAATTATAGATGCATGCGAAAATCTCTCCGTCCAGGTACACCCTGACGATATAGCGGCCCAAGAATGGGCACCACACGAAGGGGGGAAAACTGAAGCCTGGTATATACTCGATGCTCAGGCAGAAGCTGTTATCTATCTAGGTCTGCGCCCAGGGATTACTCGTGAGACTTTAATTCGGGAACTCACGCTGGGCACAGTACAGCTCTGCCTGAATACTTATCGCCCAAGTCCTGGTCAGTGTTACTATATTCCTGCGGGAACCGTGCACGCTTTAGGTGCCGGTGTTTGTGTCTTAGAAGTGCAGCAAACCAGCGATGCTACCTTTCGACTTTATGATTGGGGCCGTTTAGACGCTCACGGCAAACCTCGACAGTTGCACATAGAGGCTGGTTTAGCCACCTTACGCGAAGAAACTCCGGAAGCTGGCCTGAGGCAAGCCATCTGCCTGGATTCAGCTTGGGACAAATTGATAAGCTGCTCCTATTTTGGCATGTATCGCCTAAGTTTCGGGGGGAAGCAGCCTCTGCAGCCACCTGGAGTATTAGTACCCCTGAACAATGGGGTCGTCCTTCAAGGAAAATTTCAAGACGTTACCCTACCCTCTGGTTATGCCGCCCTACTCCCACCTATATTAGATAAGGTAGATTTGATCTCTGATGCTCACAGCCAAGTGATCTGGATCACTTGGCCCATAGCTCACTTAGAAGCATAAGTGTAATGGACTAATTCAGGACTAAGTTTCGTCTGATCCACCGCGAATGCGAATCCGTGTGGTTAACGGTGGAGTAAAATCAGGAATCAGGGAATTACCTACAGCATCCTTGA
>JANWVZ010000076.1:0-6934 GCA_025056555.1 Gemmatales bacterium
CCGAGGTGGGGGCGATACCGATCACCACGGCAGCGGTGATCGCCTATTATCGGCATGGACGTGTCGTGGAGGGATTCTTCGTCCGGAAAAGTGTCAAGGAGCACGGTCTGCAAAAAAAGATCGAAGGTAAGTTTGAGCCTGGAAATCGGGTAGTTTTGGTGGAGGATGTCACCACTACGGGAGGGTCGTCATTGCAGGTGGTGGAAACAGTAGAACAGGCAGGAGGCAAGATTGTATGTGTGATAAGTCTCTTAGATCGAGAGCAAGGAGCAGCAGAACGATTTGCGGAACGGGCACTAAAATTTGTGCCCATTTTTCGCTTGTCGGACTTAGGAGTGGTCTAGCAAAGCTTTATAAAGCAAACCAGATATGGAGCAGAGGAAATTAGCTATGGGGGCCCCATCGCTCATCCGTTCAGGCGCGTGTATCATCACGCTGGCAATTTTGGTACCCGGCGTTAGTACGGGGCAAAGGGAGCAGGACTTGGAGGGGAAACCGGAGGTACTTAGCGCAGCGAAGAAGTTAGTACCTTATTTTGCGAAGGAGGTGGGCCCGAATCTGATGAAAGAGTTTGCCCCAGTATTTATCAAAGCAATCGAATCGGCCCAGATAGACTTGCCGCAGATTTTCCGTGATCTGCATGCGAAACATGGGGGCGTTCGGGAGGTGCGGTTGGTGCGCATGCTGAAACCTTATCGCGGGGAGGTAGAGTTCCTGTTTGAGAACGAAATGGTAGTGCCGACGTTGATCGAAGTAGAGGCACAGCCGCCGCATCGCATTACTACGCTCTTTTTTCGAGGTGCTCAGCGCGAGAAAGAGGATTGGGAAGTGTTGCAGCAGGAGTTCCGGCGGTTACCGGGGAAAATCAGTCTATGTTGTTGGCGATTAGAACCGAAACCAGCGATGGTCCTGAATTGGCAGAGTGAGGAGAGTTTAGCAGTGGCCTCAGTCTTCAAGTTGGTAGTGTTAGCCGCGGCGGTGGATGAGGTGGCGGAGGGGAAACGGCGGTGGGAAGATGTAGTTCGTGTGCGTCGGCGGTGGGCGTCGTTGCCCGCGGGGCTGTTGCATGATTGGCCTGAAGGAGCGCCAGTAACCTGGTTTACGTTGGCGGCTTTGATGATTGGTCAGAGCGATAATACGGCAGCGGACCATCTGATACATTTGTTGGGGCGGGAGGGACTGGAACAGAAGCAGCGGGAGTTAGGAGTGAAACGGCCGGAACGAAACATACCCTTCCTGACGACGGGGGAATTGTTCAAGCTGAAGTTGGTGCTGGGTTTCCCGCAGCAAGAGGCCTATGCTCGCGGCGATGTCGCTCAGAGGCGGAGGATGTTGGAGCGGGAAATCGGTGGGGCATCGCTGGAGCGACCGCGGCCTATGGCAGAGCCGGTACATGTGGAGGAGATCGAGTGGTTTTTCTCTGCCGCTGATGTTTGTCGCGTCTTGGAAGCGCTTTGGCAAAGATCAAAAAGGGTTCCGGAGGTGCTGGACATACTGAGCCTGAATCCAGGATTGCCCGTGAACCGGCGTTATTGGGAATATGTGGGTTATAAAGGTGGTTCGGAAGCTGGCGTGTTGGCGTATGCCTTACTCCTGCGGAACCGTGCGGGGCACTGGTATGCGTTGGCGGTGATCTGGAACAATCCGCGGGAAGTCTTAGAGCCGACGCAGCTGCATACGCTGACTCTGCGCTTACTGCGTTACCTGGAGCAGAGCCAGCCATGAGACCAGAAGTAGGCTTCAAGCCCGGCTTGCCCTGGGCGTAGGGGGCTAGTAGGATGGTGTAATGAAGATTAAGGATAGAGCAAGCGGACTAAACGCCGCTTGCAAGCCCTGGGTGAATAGGACTTTCGCTGGAGAGGTGGCCGAGTGGCTGAAGGCACCGGTTTGCTAAACCGGTAGGGGGCGATAAGCTCTCTCGCGGGTTCGAATCCCGCCCTCTCCGCTTGGCTTGTACGAAGTTAATGTAACGGACACTGCCAGGTGTCGCCGTCTTGTGCTTAGGAAAAGGCTGTGGAATCAAGCCGGAAGCAAGCCGGTCTGCATACGCCTGCCTGAACTATCCCGCCTGCCACGCTGCCGATCCCAGATGTAGGGGGGCTTTTGCGATGCGACGCACGAACGTCCAGAGAAAATACTTGCGAGGGGCGCGCTGGTACTGTGTGCTTTTGGTTGGGTGGATTCTTAGTGGGCATGCCGTGCTCGCCGCAAATGAGTCAGCGCCGCCCCCGGCCGCTGTGAAGACCTTGACTGTCTTCCCCACGGAATTGAAACTGCAAGGGGAACAGGCAACGGCGCAGGTCGTGATAACAGGAGAATTGGCCAACGGTGTGCTCTGCGACCTGACCCATGCCGTTCAGTGGCACATTACAGAGAGCCAGGTCGTTCGTGTTCATGCCGGCCGGTTGCAAGCCCTCCAAGATGGAACCACGGAAGTCGCGGCGCAGTACGGGGATAAGTCTGTGCGTTTCCGTGTGACCGTCAGTCATACCAAGGAGCCGTTGCCGATTAATTTTCCCAATCAGATCGTACCCATCTTCACGAAACTGGGTTGCAATGCCGGGGGATGTCATGGCAAATCTTCGGGACAAAATGGATTCAAATTGTCCCTGTTGGGTTTTGAGCCAGAGATTGATTATAACGCCATCGTCAAGGAAGCCCGAGGTCGGCGTGTGTTTCCCGCAGCCCCGGATAATAGCTTGTTGTTGTTGAAAGCGACCGGTCAGATGCCGCATGGTGGAGGCAAGCGGTTGGAGAAGGATTCGGAGGAGTATCGTCTGATCCGACGCTGGATCGTGGCAGGAATGCCTTGGGGGCAAGCCAACGATCCGACGGTGGTGCGGGTTAGTGTGTACCCTGACAAGCGCAGTATGCCGCAGCGGGCCAGTCAGCAGTTGATTGCCTGGGCGCATTACAGCGATGGTCGGGTGGAGGACGTTACCGGCCTGGCGCAATACGAGAGCAACGATGGGGAAGTGGCCAGCGTGGATGCACAGGGCTTAGTTCGCAGTTACAGTGCGCCCGGCGATGCGGCAATCATGGTACGCTATCAGGGGCACGTAACGGTGTTTCGCGCTCTGGTGCCTTCTGAAAAGGTGCCGCCGAGCTGGTCCTTCGAGCCGAAGACCCTGGTAGATGTACATACCGCCCAAAAATGGCGCGACCTGAATCTGATGCCTTCGCCGCTGTGCTCCGACGAAGAGTTTATCCGCCGGGCAACGTTACAGATTTGTGGCACCTTGCCCACACCGGCCGAGGTGCTGGCATTCCTAGCCGATAACGACCCGACTAAGCGGGACAAACTCATTGATCGCTTGCTCGAACGCCCGGAGTATGGTTACTTCTTTGCGAATAAGTGGGCGGACATCCTGCGGGTCAAGAGACGCGGCGACCCAGGCCGCTCTTTCGGAACCTTCTCCTTCCACGATTGGCTGCGGCAGGCCGTTCAGAGCGATTTGCCCTACGACCAGTTTGCTCGGTCGATTCTGTGTGCTGCGGGAGATGAACGCAGTCACCCGCCCGTGGTTTGGTACAAAGAAATAGACCAAGCGAATCAGTTCGTGGACGATTTCGCCCAGGTGTTCCTGGGCTTGCGCATTGCCTGTGCTCAGTGCCATCACCATCCGTTTGAAAAATGGAGTCAGGATGATTACTGGGGGTTAGCGGCGTTTTTCGGTCGAGTACGACGCAAGGAAGTTCTTGAGCCTGGCCAGCAACCTGATGGTCAGCAACGCAGGGCCTTTCTTATCACTGTGCGGCGCGAAGGAAATGTCATTAATAAGCGTACAGGTCAACCGGCGGCTTTCAAACCGTTAGATGCTGAAGCTGTGGAGGTGCAGCTCGGCGTAGACCCGCGCCATCAGCTCGCCGACTGGCTCGCTCGCAAAGATAACCCGTTCTTTGCTCGCGCCGTGGTCAATCGTTATTGGGCGCACTTTTTCGGTCGGGGCATCGTGGATCCCCTGGACGATATGCGCATTACCAATCCCCCCAGCAATGAAGCCCTGCTCGACGCCTTGGCCAAAGACTTCATCGAGCACGGTTATAGCCTGAAACATCTGATTCGTACGATTTGCAAGAGCCGCACTTATCAACTCAGCAGCGTGCCGAATGAGTTCAATAAGTTCGACCGCAAGAATTTCGCGCGATTCTACCCCCAGCGGATGACTGCCGAGGTACTTTACGATGCGGTCAACCAGGTGCTTCATGCCCCGAGCCAATTCAATCCTCTGCCGCAGGATCGTCATGCCCCCAACCGCGCGATTATGTTGCCCGACGAAACGTATAACAATTACTTCCTGACGGTGTTTGGCAAACCGGCCCGCAGTAGTGCCTGTGAATGCGAACGGGTCAACGATGCCAACCTGGCCCAGGCGCTGCACTTGCTGAATTCCGATGAAATCCAAGGGAAATTGGCTCGCGGGGGTGGACGTGCCGATTTGTTGGCCCGCGATACTAATCGGGACGAACGCAGCAAGGTGGAAGAAATCTATCTGTGGGCGCTCTCTCGAAAACCGCAGCCCGATGAATTGCAGATCGCGTTGGAGTATTTAGAACGCCTGGGGCCGCCGAACCGAAAGACTGCCTACGAAAACCTCCTGTGGACGCTCATCAATGCCAAAGAGTTTTCCTTCATCCGCTGACGAACTGAGCCAGAAAAGGGCGATATGGATTTTTCCTTGCCATTCGGGACGGCTTTTGATACATTGTTAATTGGAAAAAAGCCTGCCGATAATTAGCACTGATGTGATGGCGCTTGACCCGCGAGGGGGGGCCAAGTGTCGTCCAATCTACGTAACCGTCGTTCGGCTGCCAGGACGACGGTCATCCCCGCCTGACTGAGGCAGAAAAAAGTATTTGCCATCACCACTACTGAAACTCCTTAGGGAGGATAAGCCATGTTAGTCATCCCCGGCCCTGTGGCAGCGACTTGCGACGGTATGACCCGCCGTGACTGGCTCCGCATCGGCGGCTTGTCATTAGCGGGTATTTCCTTGGCTGATGTTTTGCGGTCGGAAGCGCAGGCGAAACAAAACGGCGGTGGAGGCCCAGGTTTCGGCAAGGCTAAGAGTGTGATTCTGTTGTATCTGCAGGGAGGACCTAGCCACATTGACCTATGGGATCCGAAAGATAACGTACCTGATAACGTGCGGAGTGTTTTTAAGGAAATTGACACGCGGATTCCTGGCGTGAAGTTTACTGAGGTATTGCCGCGATTTGCTCAGGTCAATGACAAGGTAACGCTCATCCGTTCGATGAGCTACACGCCTGTGGGTTTGTTCAACCACACGGCGGCAATTTATCAGATGCTGACGGGTTACACCACGGACAAAGTCAGCCCATCGGGCCAGCTGGAGCCGCCCAGCCCGAAAGATTTCCCCCACATCGGTTGCAACATTGCCAAGTGGAAACCGCCTGAGGTGCCGATGCTGCCTTTCGTGATGATGCCCCGGCCGTTGCAGGAATCGAACGTCATCAACAAGGGGGGCACGGCCGGGTTCCTGGGCAAAGCCTACGACCCGTACTACCTGTTCCCGCCCGGCGATGATAATGACATGAACAAAATGGATCGTATCAAGGTGGACGATCTGAAGATTCGCGTGGAATTATCGCCAGAGCGGTTGACACGTCGGGCGAGCCTGCGGCAGCTGGTTAACGAAAGTTTGCCGGAGCTGGAACGGGCCGTGGCTAAGTACAATCCTGATGCCTATTACCAGCAGGCGCTGAGCCTGATTGTGAGCGGCCGCGCCCGTGAGGCCTTCGACCTGAGCAAAGAATCGGCGAGCCTGCGCGATCGCTATGGCCGCAATACTTTCGGGCAAAGCTGTCTGCTGGCGCGGCGTCTAGTCGAAGCGGGTTGCCGATTCGTCGAAGTCAACTGGCCTAAGGTTGCCAATTCTGATTTACACTCCTGGGACCACCATGTGGGCCTGCCTGACCGTATGAAGCGGCTATCCGGCCCCATGCTGGACGCGGGGTTGGCCACTTTGTTGGAAGACCTGGATCAGCGGGGCTTGCTCTCGGAAACTTTGGTCGTGGCCGTGGGTGAGTTTGGTCGTAGCCCGCAGCGCGGCGTGAGTACCTCGGGTAATGGCAACAGTGCCGATGGTCGCGATCATTGGCCGTATTGTTTCACCGCGGTGATTGCGGGTGCGGGGGTCAAGCGGGGCTTCGTTTATGGCAAATCGGATAAGACCGCCTCTGCACCGCTGGAAAACCCAGTCCATCCGTGCGATTTATTGGCCACGATTTATCATAGCGTCGGCCTCGACCCGCACATGATCCAGTACAATCATCTCAAGCAGCCTCGCGAACTCGTCCAAGGCAACATTGTGTGGGGGATTCTGAGCTAGGCCCGACCGCGGGTGGTGCAGTTGTTCTCGCGTCCATCGTTGTCCCGAGAGGACGTCAAGCGTAACCATCAGTCACGTCCCAGGGGACGTCATACCCGCCTTGGAAAGACTTTACATTAATGGGAGCCTGTTAAAGGTATTTCGTGTAGAACCCCCACCAGGCACTCGACAGCGTATGTGAATGCAACTTGTGCAAACGCGCTGCTGGTATGGTTGTTGTATCTCAAAACTGCATTCTTACGAGGCTGATGAAAACGCTGCCGGTGCAGAGCTGACTAAGTGACTGCTGCCTCCAGCGGCGAGGCCGTGCTCCTGGAAGCAGTCTGGCTGCTAGATCGGATCGCGAGCGAGGTCGTCCTTCGGATCGCGCGGCAGAAAGAGGCCGGCGATCATTTGGGCGAGATGGCGCACGAACTGACGGCGGAAACGATCGGGAGAGATGTCCACGTCGGCCGCGATGGGAGCTGCGTGGCGGGGATATTGCACATCGAGCTGGGCACGTTGCGTAAGCTCGTGGTAGAGATCGTCGGAAGTGGGAGATTTTGCCGCGGCTACAGTAACTTGCACTTCAGCACGCCCCC
>JANWVZ010000076.1:6944-14422 GCA_025056555.1 Gemmatales bacterium
TTCGACCCCCCTTCATACAGACTGAGCCGATTCAGCTCGACAAAAATAACCAAATCGGCTCCCAGGTCTCGAGCCATGTCGCTGGGATTCAGGGTGGACCACTGTTCCTGACGCTCCTGCCATTGATAGACTGCGCTGGGAGCCAGAATGACTAGACGGTCTTTATGTTCAGCAAGTCCCTTAGCCAGTTCGCGCGCCAGCGTATCGGTCAATTCCCGAGGCAGTGGTCCGAGGTGGATCTGAGTTCCGATGTCCGCGTAGCAAACGACCGCTACGCGCAGAGGTTCGCTGCGCGATTTGTTCAATTTCTCCCGATAGGCAAGCAAATCAATCTCCGGCGGCTGCCGCATGTCCTGGCCTAACATGGCGGCCGTGAAATACAACAGCGTGGGAAGTCGGCAACCTCCCAGTAGCAGAACCACGAGCCAGCCGAGGATTACATATCCGCCGCGGCGCCGAACCAGATGACTAGCGCCGTTACCCAGAATGCGTTTTCCCTTCCAGAGCCCCATGATGGCCTCCTGCCAGTTACGTATCATCGCTCCCCGTGGAAATTCGAAAGGAGCCGCACTAACCAGCTGCCCAGAACCAGGAACACAACCGACCAGGCAACCAGGGTGCTGAGCCAGTGCCAGGCGGGCAGTCGCAGACGTCGGCCGGTGGCAGCGGCAGCCAGGAACCAGATTGCTCCCCCAGTCGTGGCCAGCACCAGAATCGGGCCGACGGGATTGGCATGTGCGGCAGCTCGCCAGTCGCCGTGCACGCATAAGCTGAAGCTCGTCGTCAGGCCGCAACTCGGGCACGGCAAACCGGTGACCTGGTGAAACGAGCAAGGCGGCAAGCCCAGCTGTTCATGAGTACCGTAGCGGCGAGGGTGACCATCGGCCTGATAAGGATTCAGGCGATGGGCTACCACCAATACCATCACCAAGCCTCCAGCTACCAGCGCCAGCCCCAGTCGCTCCAACCCGGTCAAGCGGTAATCCAGCTCGGCGAGCTCCACCGTCGGAATCACAGCTGGGAGCGGGGCCGTGCTGAGGGGGACTGCATTTCCGCTCTCCAGCGTGGGCTGTGCCGGAACCGCCTCTTCGGACAGGTTCTTGTGCTCAGCGTGTTCCATAGCGTGCCCTTTCGGATTGACAAGACCAACCGGGGAACCCTGTCATTGTAATGTACGCCCGCACCATGTGCGACTTGACAGATTCTGAGTTTCCGCTGATAATGAGCCAGAGCAGACAGTCGTCAGGCGGGGGATGTTACCGACATGCACCTTCCGCCTGACGGCTGCTGAGTCCTCAAGGGCTTGGCAACGCCGACGACGAACTCTCCTCGGTAGTTGCCCTGCCGCATTGTGTTGCCCATTTGTGGAGGGAAAACCTCTTGCTGGCCGGCAGTGCTCTCAGCCGTACGAAATCGTCGGTGGCGAATGGTGCCGACGCTTCCCTGCAACAGTGTCAGGAGGTTATCGGTTACCAGTTTCGGCACCCGGAGTTGTTAGAGGCGGCGTTGACTCATGCCTCGGGCGCTGCCAGTCGCCTGGGGTCGAATGAGCGGTTGGAGTTTCTCGGCGATGCCGTGCTGGGCTTGATCGTCTGTGAACGCCTGTACCAGAAGTTTCCCGAATACCTCGAGGGCGAATTGACTAAACTCAAGTCTTTCATCGTAAGTCGGCGGGTGTGCGCCCAAGTGGCACAGACGATGGGTCTGGAACGTTTCCTGCGCGTGGGTCCGGGCATCGGTCGGTCAGGCACGCTCCCCGCGAATCTGCTCGGCGACGTTTTCGAGGCGCTGGTCGGCGCAATTTACCTGGACGCAGGCCTGGAAGCAGCTCGCGCCTGGGTATTGCGCCATATGGGACCGATGATTGACCACATTGGAAGTACTGCCCCCCTGGAAAATGCCAAATCCCTCCTGCAGCACCTTGCGCAGAAGGAATATGGAACCACACCCACCTACCGAGTTCTCGACGAAAAAGGTCCCGATCACTCCAAGTGTTTCCTGGTGGCCGCTTTCATAGGCGAGCAGAGTTTCCCCCCGGCCTGGGGCCGCAGTAAGAAAGATGCCGAGCAGAAAGCCGCTGCTAATGCACTGGCTCAGCTGCACCGGCAACCCCTGCCTCATGCCAGCCCAACGGAGGCCGCCAGATAGGCATCTCGTTTTCGGAGGAAAACACCCATCGAAGCTGGGGAAAGCCTGCCCTGGTGAATTCATGAAACAATGCGCAGCAAACGCTGGGCGTTGGCTGTCGTAATAGCCGCCAGCGTCCTTGGGTCCGTTTGCCGAACCTTGGCCAGGCAACTCAGGGTATGCACCAGATACGACGGTTCATTGCGTTGCCTGGGCCCGCGAAGCGGCACCGGCACCAGATATGGACTGTCGGTCTCGATGAGTAAACGCTCTGCCGGAACCTGGGCCGCGATCTGGCGCAGGTTTTCCGCCTTCTTGTAGGTAACCATGCCTGCAAAGGAAACGTGCAGGCCCAACTCCAAACCGCGCTCAGCCATGGTTGCGGTTCCACTGAAGGCATGCAGCATGCCGGCGATCGGTCCGTTGTGCTCGTAATCTTCCTGGAGTATGCGAAGCAAATCTTCCTCGGCCTCGCGGCAGTGAAGAACTATAGGGCGAGCTGTTTGCCGAGCTAAGACCAGATGGCGACGAAGGAAGTCTTCCTGAACCGGGAAAGGGGTGTAGGCCCAATGGCGATCCAAACCTGTCTCGCCGACAGCGACCACGCGGGGATGCTCGGCCAGACGCTCCAGTTTCGACCAATCGAGCGGGCCGGCCTGCGCCGCATAATTCGGATGGATGCCTACAGCGGCCCAGACCACGGCAAACCGCTCTGCCAGGCTAATGGCGGCTTCGCTCGATGCCAGACTGATGCCCACGGCCAGGATACCAACCATTCCTGCTGCTTCGGCGCGCTGAAGGACCTCAGGCAAGTCTCCGACAAAGGCTTCGTCGTCGAGGTGCGCGTGGGTGTCAAACAGCTGCATCTGCGGACTCACGCTGCCGATGGCTTCGCCGGGCTAGGCTTAGCTCCATAACGTTGCTGCAATTCTTCCAGCAGGGCCAGGTGTCGCTTCTTCATTTCCAGCAACTCGCGCCCCAGGGCTGATGCTTCCGCATCTTCGAGCTGCGCCAGGTCCTTTTCCAGTTCCGCTATCAACCAGCGTTGGTAAGCTACCAAACGCGGCATGAGATGGGCTAATGCAACAAAGTGACTGTCGCTGAAGCGCTCGTCAAATCCCGCTTTCGCCAGGATGCCCTTGCGGCGGACAATAAGTTCGGCCAACCGCTGCAACATCTTCTGCTCTTCCTGGATCATGCGGCTGATTTCCTTCCAGACCGCACGACCATCCGCATCGGTCCATACCCAGGCGTCTTGAAGGTATTGCAAATAGGAGACCTTCTCTCGGGCAAAGATGCGATTGAGGACGGCAAGAGTCGTGGGCAAAGATTCGACCGAGGCACTCATGGAGGCGACACTCGCGCAGGGGGCTGAATTTCATGGAATGAGCTGACTGCCTTCTGAGTTCCGCTGGCCAGCGGGTCCCAGAAGAAAATGCCGACCAGCAACACCAGGGCACATAGCCCGGTGTAAACCAACGCCAGTGGGGACACTGATCGGCCCGCGGGTGTTTCCCGCGGTTCGTGCAGTATCATGACCTTGAGCACGTTCACGTAGTAAAACAGACTCAGCACCGTGTTCAGCAGACCCAGGGCCAACAGCACCAGCAGGCCGGTCTGTTGTTGCGACTGCCAGGCGTGGTACACGGCAGCGAAAATCTGGAATTTGGCCATGTAACCCGCCAGTGGGGGTAGTCCCACCAGACTCAACAGAAATACCGCCATCGTGACCGTCAGCCAGGGCGCCCTGTACACCAGTCCGCTATAACCCGAAAGCTCTTCACTGCCGACGGCATTACGGACGAACGCGACCACGGCGAAAGCGCCCAGGTTCATGAAGAAATAAACGGCCAGGTAAAACAGCGCCGCTTCGACACCTTCACGAGTCAAAGCACACAAGCCCATCATCATATAACCGGCGTGAGCAATGGTCGAATAAGCGAGCAACCGTTTCAGGTTGGTCTGGGCGTAAGCCGCCAGGTTACCGAAAGTCATGGTCACGGCCGACAGGAACACCAGAGCCGGGCCAAGATACCAACTCACCTTAGCCCAATAGAGGGAAGGTAATTCATGCTCGGTCAGGCGCATACCGCCGAGGAAGGCTACCAGAACGCGACCGAGTAACGCGACGGCTGCCCCTTTCGACGCTACCGACAAGAATCCTGCGACTTCCGCCGACGCCCCGGCAAATACGTCCGGACACCAGAAATGAAACGGCACCGCGGCCAGTTTGAAGCCGATGCCCGCCAGTATCAGCAACAGGCTGATGATCGTGACCGCGTCGAACTGTTCTCGGCCCAAGGTTGCCGCTACGCTCACCGCTACGTCCGGCAGGAATCCCGTTCCACACTTGCCGGCTAGCATACTGATACCATAGAGCATCAATCCCGAGGCTCCGCCCCCATAAACAACGTACTTCAACGCGGCTTCGCTGGAATCCCGCCGCAGTTTCAGGAAACCGGCTAGTGCGTAACTCGGCAGGCTGGCCATTTCCACGGCTAGGTACACCATCAACAGGTGCCCCGCTGAGGCCATCAGCATCATCCCCAGTGTCGCCCCGGTCAGTAAGACGTAGAAATCGGCTGCGTCTTCCGCATCAGGCACCTTGCTCAACACACACAACGCCACCAGGAACAGTCCGAATGCGGTCAGAAATAGGCGGAGGTACACCGTAAAGGCATCATAGGCCAGCATGTGAGCAAACAAGTACCGCGTTTGGCTCAGCCCGCCACCGCTTGGTGACAACGTCTGGTCAGTTACCCATTGCCACCACGATACTACCAAGGATAATCCGATGATCCCAGCCGCCACAGCGCCGAACGGCAGGCGTTCGCTGCCTCGGAACATCCGCACCACCAACATTGTTACCATACCCAGGATCAGCACTACCTCCGGCCCAAACGCCAACAAGTCGCGACGCAGCACGGGGAGCAAGTGTTCTGGAATGGTCACCATTTTCCTCTCAATTCGCCTCCAGGATTGCCTGCAGCGTGGTTATTGCAACCCTTAGCCCTCTCGGGTGCGTTGTTTCTTTTTAGCACCGAACCAATACTTGACCAGAGGTCAACCGCAGGGACATAGCCTGAATTCTTACGCTGCTTTATGGACATCGCTAACGTTATCGGCCAGCGCTTGTTTGCTTCCCGTTGGCATCGCTGCGAGAAGCGGAGCCGGGTCTGCGATGCACACCTGGCAATGAGAGTGTAAGCGAAGTCTTTCTTCACTGTTGCGACATTGAGGTCAAGTAGGCTGTGATGCACACCTGGCAATGAGAGTGTAAGCGAAGCCTAGGGGGTGCTGGAAATGCGAAGGAATCCTTGGGATGCTTGGGCAAAAAGAGGCGGCTCCATCGCGCTCAGAGGAGGTCCAAGAATCGCGAATGTTCGCGGAGCATCGGGAGAATCAGTTGAGATTCTTGAGCATACCTTGGGCGGGCGGGATGCGTTGAGCCGGCATAGGTAAAGGTTCGTGGGACATACCGACGGGGAACGTTATAATGATAAAAGGCGGAGTACTTGCTGACGCGGGACGAACGCGGCTTCGTCATCAGTGAGTGCGGCGAAGATCGGGGTCAGCAATCTCCATCATAAGGAGGGGAGCTATGCGCCTTATAGGGGTGGCAATGGCGGCTATCGCGGTGGTCATCCTGGCTGGCATTGGCCTGGCCCAGGATAAAGAGGTTACGCTCAAAGGCAAAATTACTTGTGCTCGTTGCGAACTCAAGAAGGAGAAGGCCTGTGCCACGGTCATTGTTGTCAAGAAGGGGGACAAGGATGTGATTTACTATTTTGACTCAGAGTCCCATAAGAAGTACCACGGGGAGATTTGTACCGAGGGTAAAGAAGGAGAAGTCACCGGCACCCTTAGCAAAGACAACGATAGAGTGGTGATCAAAGCCAGCAAAGTCAGCTTCAAATAAAAAGCACCAGATCGAATTGCTAGCCGCCATTTTGCCAGGGTTCTGAGTCCCACGGCCAGACATTGGTAGCAGTGTTCGTCACAGAAAGTCATTTTCCGGAAGCATTGGTGCTTAATCCGAAAAATTCAATAGATTACCTGTCTTTCTTAGATTAAGCTACCTTGCTTACTTCTCAAAGCTATCAGAACAGACCGAACTTATTGAGGTGCCAATTACCAAGCATAACGATCGGGAATGATTAGGAGCAGCAAAAAGGTGCCGCAGCGATGAGCGGCCATTCGAGGAGCCGCTTTGCGGTTCGGGGCAACGGCCGGCGCAACGCCAATAATTAGTTTCCTAAACGCGGCTCAGGCCGGGGTGGAAAGGGTTTGGTCACAGGTTCAAGTCTAAGGCCTAAGAGCTTGTCCCTCGTCAACGCAACCGCGCTGCTACTTGGTTTGGTGTTATTCGCGGCAGATGGTATTTATTGCCACGCCGTTTATACATGGAGAAAGACTCGTATCGTCGAATGCGACGAATTTGCCGAAATCAGGTAAAATGCGAAGTCATGAAGTTATTTACCAAGAAATGTTAGGATGAGTTTTGCGCATCGTATGCACATGTTGATTGGATTGAAAAATTTAATTTGACTAAATCGTTTTCAGCCATATTAAGAGCTAAATCATATCAGCTGGTTTGCGAAATTTCAATCAACTGGATTGGACAACGTAAAGGAGGAGAACATGGGGATCTACATGGTGAGCATACTAGCTGCCTGGACGGTTACTGCACCCGTCTATCATGGAGACTACGAGCAAGCGGTTCATCAGGCGATTACCCTGAAGCGTGATTTGGTTATTTACTTCCGAGCGGATGGGAAGACCGATAGATTATTGGAGGATCCGCGCGTATGGTGTCGCTTGCAGCGATATGTCCTGTTGTGCCTGCCGGTGGAATACAGATACCAGGGTCAACGGTTATTGGACTATGGAGCGTTTCGCCACATGCAAGGGCAGGCTGGTTTGGCCGTGGTGAACTGCCACGACCCAGCATCGCCGCATTTCCTTCAAGTAATTTCCGCCCATCCGTTCGTGAAGAGCCGCTATCGCTGGGTACCTGACTATGGTCCAGAACAGATTTGCCTGATCCTCGATTTGCCCAACTGGTTATCGCTGACACAGCGGAGCATGCTCTATGCAGTCTGCGTGCATCCTGATCAGCCGCAGAGTGTAACTGGGGAGGCTCATCCAGCGCTGATGGCCCACTGTGCCGAACACAGTGCTCGGCAGGCGCAGCTGCAATGGCAGCACCACGCGGATCTCATCACCGCTTCCAGTCGGATTCAGGAGCAGGGCCGTATCACTTTTGGCCAGGCGTCCGAGGTCGTCGCGGAATCCTGGGGCCGTTTTTTTGGCGAAGAAACGGTCCTGGAGGCGGCGTTTTCCTGTGTGGA
>JANWVZ010000076.1:14432-16843 GCA_025056555.1 Gemmatales bacterium
GGCGTCAGTCGCCGGGCCACTGGGGAGCGGTGTCGCGTCCCTGCCGATACTTCGGCTATGACATCGCGCGCGGAGCGAACGGTACCTGGTATGCCACGGGCTTCTTCGGCTATTGATGGGGGTTGTCCTCACAAGGCATCAAGACGGTCAGGGCGTCGCGTGCTGCGTCTTTCAGAACCCCCGCTGTTTACGCACTTCCTCCCAGAAGGGAAGCAACTCTTTGGTATCCTCGTTGTCGAGGAATTCCTGAAAACGGGCTTGCAGGTCCCGATCCGAGTAAAAGGTCGCCATCAATTCGGCGGTGCTGCGTAAAGCGCGTTCCCTGTTCCTGGTATCGGGAATACGCAGAGCTTCCTGGTATTTGCAAAACACGAGATTGAAGCAGGCGTCGAGATAGACGCGGCGAATCACACCGCCCCGCTCCAGGTGCGGCTGGAGCGCGGTGCGCAGATTGTCCCAGCCGACAATAGCACCGCGGGGACCGCTGTAAAGTTCCTGATCCTGAAGTATGAGCAATCGGAGTGCGACGTACTGGGGATGCTTTTCGACTTTGGCCAGTTTCACACCTTCTTCAAGGATTTTGTGCGCCTGCTGGAAAATGGGCGCTGCCTCCGATGCGCCTTTCGTCTTGAGAACACCGCGAGCATGTTGACGCAGACTGTCCACTTCCAGGTATAAGACCTGGGCGAGAAGTTTCTGTGCTTCTTCGGGGGTTTTGGGAGCTTGTTCTCCTTCCGGCGTACCGCCCTTGAGCAGTTGTTCCCGCAGGGCCGAGGCGGCTTGGGCTGCCGATTCATAATCCGCGATGCTTTGATAGCTGGTGATGATCCAAATGCGAAACTCGGAAGGCAGTCTCGGGTCTTTTCTGATGTCGTCCAGGAAGGCTTTGAAGTTACGGCGAGTTTCTTCCAGTTCCTTCTGAGCGGCAGGCCCCTGGCGCTCAAGACGGCGAATCTGGTCGTGAATATGGGCCGCCATTTCACGCAAGATGGGCAGGATGCCCTGGCCGAGTTCCTGTTGTGTTCCGGCCTTATAGAGGTCTTGCAGCAACTTGCGGGCTTCATCCATGCGTTTGAGCTGTACCAGAGCACGCAAGGCCAACGTGATAATGCGGCCAGCGCTCCCCTGGGGCAGAGAAGGGGGTAACTCATTACGGATGGCGACATTAATCAACGGCTGGACGCGGCGAAGCGCATCGTCCGGTTGGTTCAGCAGGGCGTGCGCCTCCGCGAGAAACAGGGCCGCTTGAATATAACGCACGCCGGCAGGGCTGTCCGCCGCAGGTTTCTGTTTTTCGAAGACTTCCAGACTCCGATTCAACAATTGAATCGCCTTGGTCAGATCCGGCGAACTGGTGGTCAACGGCTTGTTTTCCTTGCGCATCTCGGTGACATGCAACTTGAAATACAGTTCCCCGGCTTCAGCGCAGGCTTGGGCGTAATGGGGAGAGTTGGGAGTGACGCTTTCCCACTGTGCAGCGGCCTCGCGAAATCGGCCGGATCCATGATAAAGAAAGCCCAGCCAATAGCGGGCTTCGTCGGCTTCAGGTTCCTTGGGCCAATTTTTGGTCAGCAACTCGGCCACGCGACGGAAACGGTTGAGGTCCGCAGCGGCAATGCGGGGATTGTCTCGTTGGCGACTGAATAAGTCGCGGTAAATAGCCATGGCCCCAACGGCAGCTTTACGGGACAATTGAGGCGAACTGCCTGAATCGGCCGCAAGGTGTTCGAGCATGATCGCGGCCCGGTAGTGGTCCCCTTGCGCGTAATAGCTGCTGATGATGAACTGGGCGAGATTTTCCTTGTCGCGCGGGTTGATGCTGGAACCCCCGACGCGCAGTGCCCGCCGACTGGCCTGGTACAGCGCTTCATAGTGTTTCCGAATCTCCGCTTGAATCCTGCTCTTCTGGTCGGAGGGAGTCTTGGGGTCGTTCAACAGGCGCATTTTTTCGCCGAGTTCATCGGCTTCCAGACTGGCGCGGAGGTAAAGTTCTTCGAAGGTTTGCAGCTTTTCAATGGGTTGAGCGGTTACGCGCCCCGACAGGCGCAAAGCATTGAATTTGACAATGCGTGCCACGGCGGCGAATTCGGGATTACCTTCGATGTCGGGGCCGATTAAACTCAGCACTTGCGTGGCCAGCTTCTGCGCCGTATCCGACTGCCGCGCTTTTGGCCCCATGTCTTCGATTTCTTCACGCAGTAACATGGCCAGTATCAGGCGCAGGTGTTGTGTTTCCCGCGCCGTGTACACCGTGCGATAGTCCGGGCTTTTCGGAGAAGCATAGGTGTTGAGCCAGGTGCGAATGTCATTCTGCAAGGCCAACCGTTCCTTGGCTTCTAACCCGGGGCGATAGCGATCGCGGATACGGAAATACGCGACCAGGCGTTTGGCATCAGCCGCCAGCGGTTCTT
>JANWVZ010000077.1 GCA_025056555.1 Gemmatales bacterium
CACCGCCCGCTCATAAGCATCGGGGCAGGTATCTCTGAGGTATACTTCGATCTCGTCTAACGTCGGAGGCAAGCCAATCAAATCGAGACTCACCCGCCTAAACAACGTTAGCTTATCTGCCTCGGGCGCGGGCTGAATACCCTCCTGTTCCAGGCGGGCCAAGACAAACGCGTCAATAGGATTGCGCACCCAAGCGGTGTTTTTCACTGGCGGAAGGGGTGGGCGTCGAATGGGCTGGTAGGCCCAATGGTCGGAGCGCAGAGCGACTGGCCCCGACTCCGGTTTCGGCCAAGGCGCTCCCTGGTCGATCCAAGTGCGCAGCTTGGCAATTTCCTCGGCGGACAGAGGTCGGCCCCCCTCGGGCATCTTCAACTCGGGATCGCTTCCCTCCACCACGCGCACCAGACGACTCTCCTGACTCTTGCCAGGAACGATCACCGGCCCCGAATTACCACCTCGAAACGCCAAGTCAGGATGGTCGAGGCGCAACCCGCCTTGAGCTTTACGCGGCCCGTGGCACGAAATGCAATGTTTTCCGAGGAGCGGTTGAATGTCCCGCTGGAAATCTACCGTGCCAGGACTGGTGGACGAGGCCGTGCCAGGATTATTGCCCGGCGCTTGTGCCGTTAACGAGGCCAGCCACACACCTAGTCCACTCACGCAGATAAACCCGAGCTTTTTCATAGCACTCTTCCTCAGCAACTGTCGGCAGGCAGGCAATTATTCGGGGCGGGTTCGTAATCAGTTTATCGGCGACTGAGCGGTTTGGCAATCCAGAAAAAGGTTGGTGTTTACCCAGGATAGAGCTTTCGGTCAGGGAACTTTCGGTTTCCGTGGAACGTCCAAATGGAAGAAGCCAACTGGCAGGACCCGGTAGCGGTCTATAGCATAACATGGAGTAAAGCGCGCACCAAGTGGAACGATTTGAACCATCTCGGGCCGGGAGGGAAAACACTATGCGGCTGGGGAACCTAAAGAAACGACCGCAATGGGCTTGGTTGACAGTGTTGGCAGTGTTGGGCTTGGCTTTGTTCTTGGGTCAGCCAGTTTCGCATGGGAGTCAAGTTGTCCCCGGCGCCAGCGGATCGGTGGTGGATGAAGACGTCATCCGTTACATCAACACCACCTTGGAAAAGGCTTGGCAGGATAACGGCATCGAACCGTCCAGGCCTGCGAGCGAGTACGAGTGGCTACGGCGCGTCTATCTGGATGTGGTGGGGCGTATTCCCACCGTTGCTGAAATTGAAGCGTACTTGAAAATGCCTGCAGCCACGCGCCGCAAGCAGGTGGTACAGGCTTTGCTACGCAGCGATGATTACGCCGACAGCTGGGCCAGCATCTGGACCATCTGGCTTATCACGCGCACAAGCCCCCCGGGAGTCAGCCGAACTAAGCTCCACGAATGGTTGGCGGAAAGTCTCGCGGTCAATAAGCCCTACAACGTCCTGGCCAGGGAGTTGATCACGGCTCGCGGCAAATGCGAGGAGAATGGACCTGCCAATTTCATTGCCGCATGGGTGGGTGAACCCGTGCCCGGCGAGTTTCGGCAGCGCGATGGTTACTTCGACATGGTGCCGCTCACTTCGCGTATCACGAAAGTCTTTCTTGGCATGCAGATCCATTGCACTCAATGCCACAACCACCCCTTCATTGATTCCCGCAAACACGATCAGTTCTGGAAATTCAACGTGTTCCTGCGGCAAGTGCGTCGCGAGCCGGCAGTCATTCAAGGCAACAATAACAAGACTGTGGCCCGATTTTACGCGATAGAGGAAGACCCCAACGTCAATCCCAGCGGGGCGGTGTTTTACGAACAACGCAACGGCTTAGTGCTCAGTGTATCGGCGAGCTACCTGAATGGTACACGACCGCCAAGGCTCGAACCCGGCAAGCGTCGCGATGTGCTCGCCGACCTGATCATTCAGGATCCGATGTTTGCCAAAGCCCTGGTCAATCGCTACTGGGCACACTTTTTCGGTCGTGGCTTCTGCCATCCGTTCGATGATTTTGGTGAACACAACGAGGTAGCCCACGCAGAACTGCTCGACAAGCTGGCTGACGCTTTTGTCGCCGCCAACTATGATCTGCGCCGGCTCATTACTTGGATCACGCTATCCCGACCATACTCGCTTTCCAGTATCAGCAACAAAACCAACCGCTCTCAGGATGCTGCACCTTTCTTTGCCAAGATGCAGCTCAAGGCGATGTCTCCCGAACAACTGGTGGACTCGATCTTTATCGCCACGGGCGCGGACAAGACCCCCAGAAAGCCCGAAGAACGTCGGAAAATGTATGAGGACTGGCTCCGTGAATTCACCGTGCGTTTCGGCGATGACGAGGGCAACGAGGCTACGTTCAACGGTACGATTGTCCAAGCACTCATGCTCCTCAACGGTAACCGCATCAACGATGCCGTCCGCGCCAGCCAAGGCAATACCACCTGGACGGCGGCTCGGATGGGCTATAAGGGTTTGGACCACGTTTTCCTGGCCGCTCTAAGCCGACCGCCCAACGCGAAAGAACGGCAACTGGCCAAGCAGATCATGGACCATGCCGCGCAAGCTAGCAAGTCCCTCGAAGTCGCTTATCAGGATATTCTCTGGGCACTGCTCAACAGCAACGAATTCTTCCTCAACCATTGATGATCGCACCCTGAACCGTGCTTACCGATCGCCGACCAATCTAAAACTGCTCTTGCCCCACGCTTTGATTTCTTGGCTTGCTTGTTACCGATCGCCTAACCATTGGAAAGTGTGAGCAGGGTTAATTGAACTCTGCCATGCGAAAGCGATTGGCCAATTAGTAGTGTTTGCACCAACACCCTGGATTGCCCCTTTCAATGCTGACTACGGTCCCCTAGAAAATGGGGCATAAGGGGGAGTCTTCAATTCAGCAAATTCCCAGTTCCGTAGGACCATCTTCCGCATGAACTGAGTAAAACGAAATGTGCACCCATGTTCTTAACAGGATGGTTGCGATATGAAGGCGGTTGAACGGCTTAATTTCGGGTGTTTTGGACATTGGAAGCAAGAATTCCTCGACACTTGCAGTATGGAAAGACTGGGCAAGCGACAATAGCTAGCTGTGCTAATGGCGAACGGACGTGGTTGGCAAGGAAGGTGTAGGTTTGCCGAATTGGTGGAAAAAAATAAGAATTAATGGGCAAAGTTGACAGGTAGGGTCAAGGTCGGGCATGAAAAGCCCCGCAATCCTGTCGAAGCATATTAATGTCAGCAATCAGCCTTGGCGGACAACAACAAGGTAAACCTATGCGGCGCGTGGTGGTCACCGGCCTGGGAGTAGTGGCACCCAACGGCATCGGAAAAGAGGCCTTCTGGAAAGCCTGCGTCGAAGGGCGAAGCGGGGTCGGGCCAATCACCACGTTCGATGCATCCCAGCATCCGGTAAAAATAGCCGCCGAGGTTCGCAATTTCGATGTTACACCCTGGGTCCCGAGCGAGCACCGCAAGTCCCTGAAGATTATGGGGCGGGCGATGCGATTCGGCGTGGCGGCCGCGGCCATGGCCATTCAAGATGCTGGGTTAGACCTCAACCGTATCAATCCGGAACGGTTCGGCGTGTGCATGGGTACTGGAATCGTTCCAACAGAATTGCCTGAGATTTCACCCGCTTTAGTGCAGGCCTGTGACGAAGCAGGACGCTTGGACGTAACTCGACTGGGCCAGTGTGGTTCGACGGCGTTATTCCCGCTCTGGATTCTGAAATACCTGCCCAACATGGCCGCCGCCCACATTTCCATCATGTTTCACGCTCAGGGGCCTAATAGCACCGTAACCACAGCCTGCGCAGCGGGGACCCAAGCCATCGGAGAGGCCTTTCGCCTGATTGCCCTGGGACATGCCGACGTCATGTTAGCGGGTGGCGCGGACAGCAGAATCGATCCGCTCCTGCTGCTGGCCTACAACGCTCTCGGCGCGCTGAGTCGTGCTCAACGGCAACCTGAAGAGGTTTCCCGCCCATTTGACCTGCAACGCGATGGTTTTGTTCTGGGCGAGGGCGCTGGCGTGCTGGTGCTCGAAGAATACCACCATGCCCGCCAACGCGGCGCACCAGTCTATTGTGAAGTGACAGGCTACGGTTCCAGCTTCGATGCTTACTCGATCACCAAGCCAGACCCTCTTGGTCATGGGGCGGCCCGAGCAATTCGCTGGGCCTTGCAGGAGGCCCGTGTAGATTTTCGTGACGTGGACTACATCAACGCCCATGGCACGAGCACACGCCTGAACGATGAGATGGAGACTAATGCGGTCAAACTGGTTTTCGGCGAAAAAGCGAAGCGTTTGCCGATGAGTTCGATCAAGTCCATGATCGGGCATCTCATCGGAGCCGCGGGGGCCGTCGAAGCGGTGGCCTTGGCATTGACCCTCAGGGACGGAGTTTTGCCTCCGACCATCAACTATGAATATCCTGACCCGGCCTGCGATCTCGATTACGTCCCCAACGTAGCCCGTGAGCAGAAAGTACGAGTAGCAGTGTCGAACAGCTTTGGTTTCGGAGGCCAGAACGCCGCCATCGTCATGGCCACCTTACGCAATGGCCAATAACATTTCACGTCCGTCAGTTCCTGCCCACCGAGTTGAAAGGAGCGTTTTCCCTTCTGATTAAACTGCGGAAAATCACTGCGTCCTAACTCGCAAGAGTAACCGTGGTCTGGCGTCATCTTGGCGTCGGCTATGGTGCAAGGCCCAAACCAGGTGCCGCTTTGAAAGTCCGCCCTCCCCGATACTTCAGATCAGTACGGCTGAGGACCTGGAGATTTTGCCGCTCAGCGACTATCTTGGAACATCGCGCTCCCGAAACCGGAAATCAATAAGTATCAGGCAGGGATTCGACGCAGTTGCGGCCTTGATTATCAGCCAGCCGGCGATATAATGAGGTTGATAATGCGGGTGTAGCTCAGCTGGTAGAGCACCACGTTGCCAACGTGGTTGTCGCGGGTTCGAATCCCGTCACCCGCTCTCGTAGCTTGTTCGTGAGGGGATGGATATCGTTTGCAAGAGCAAGCGCAGTTGTCAGTGGATTACTGTTGCCCGCTTTTGCGGTGAAACGTAAATCGGGTTATCTCGTGCCGCTTTGGAAGCTCGATTTCGGATATTTTAGACCACAGCAACGTGAAGTGAAAGACCGGTTGAACTGATTTTGGGATGATTACCCGTCGCGATCAAGCCGTGGCCGCGGCTGATACCGATGCCGTGGCGATTTTTGGTCGCATAATAAGGACGTAAGGACGATCTGTGGAGAGCAGGTCACTATAATGCAACGAGCTTGAAGGCAAAGGAGTGAAATATGGCCGAGCACGAAACATCTTTGGAGAGTGCTGGCTTGGCGACTGGCGAAGCACCCCTCATTAAACAGACCGTCGAGATTAGTGATAAAGGACCGTGCCTGAAACACATTAAGGTAACCATTGCTCGAGAAAGCATAGATCGCTTGTTGGAGGAAAAACTGGAAGACCTCGGACGCCAACATGCGATACCGGGATTTCGTCCGGGCAAAGCCCCGAGGTCGCTGGTGCGGCGTCATTTAGAACCGCAGGCCCTGGAAGAAATCCGCCCGACCCTGTTTGTCACCAGTATCGAGGATGTGATGAAGAGCCACAATCTCCAGCCGATTACCATGCCCAATATTGACCCGCTCACGGTACAGATTCCTAAAGAGGGGCCACTGGTTTACGAATTCGACCTGGAAGTCTGGCCGGAGATTCAGGTGCCGCCATACAAGGGTTTGCACCTCAAGAGGCCTGTGTTCGCGATTACTGAAGACGTGGTCAGGCAGTTCGCCAACGAGCATTTTCGTATCTGGGGTGGACGTTACGAAAAGAAAGAAATGGCCGAGGAAGGCGATACGCTGGTAGGTACGCTGAGCATCTCCCGCGATGGGGAGAAGGTGGCGGAGTTTCCTGATGTGCGTTTGGTCTGTGAAAAAGAGCTGCGCTTCAAAGACGCCATCGCCAGGAACTTTCTCGAAACGGTGGCGGGAGCGCGCGCAGGGGAAACGCGGGAATTCGTTATCGAAATGATACCTACCCAGGACACCGCCTCGGAGTCATCTACGACAGGACAGGCACAGCTGAGAATCGAAGGAGTTTATCGTTTCCATCCGGCCGAATCACTAGAAGCCGTGGCAGAAGCTGCGGGTCTGGAAAGTGTGGAGGGATTGTACCAACTGGCGCGGGAGATATTGCAGAATCGGATCGAACACTTTCAGATGATGTTCCTGCGGGAACAGATCCTGGCGCTGTGGATGCGGGAAACGCGCCTGGACCTGCCGCCCCACCTGCTCAGGCAACTGCACGTGCGCAACCTTCGCCGCCGCGTCGAAGAATTGCTTCAGGCAGGCTACAGTCCCAATGAAATCAACCGCCATAGTGAAGCGCTGGTGCGCGAGGCGCTCACGGTGGCAGTTAGTGACATTGTCGCACAAATGATAGTGCAAGAAATCGCCGAAATCGAGAACATCGAGGTCACCGAGGAGGAAATCCAACAAAGGGTCGAAGAGGTCGCAGAGGAAATGGGAGAGACGCCGCGGCGGCTGCGCAGCCGACTGGAACGCGAAGGCCGAATCCAGGACTTTGCCCTGGCTTTGCTGGAAAACAAGGTTTTGCGTTTCGTCCAGAACCAGTCTGATATCGAGGATTTCCCGGTCAACGATTTCTCACCGACAGATCTGCTCACCCTGGATAGCCAGAAAACCTTGCTGAATCGTTTGTTCAAACAGACGTTTGGCGAGCAACTAACGAGTCAACTCAGGATTCACATGTTAAACCTGGAGAAAACCCAGCCGGCAGCCGAATCGGCAAATATCGGTACCACACCACCGGAGTCCCCATCGTCTTCGGAAGAACAATCGCCCCCGACGCCGACCGAAGCCGCGGGCTAAGGAATCTCCGTTGCTTGTAGGAAAGTCGGAAGCGACGCAATGCTACTTTTGCTCGGCTGGTCTTGAGTGGCGGCAGCTCGAGGTGAATTTCTATAAGCGGTAAAGTGGACTTGATTGCATAAAATGCTAACGAATACCCAAGAAGAATCCTCAAAAAGCGGAACCTGCCTTATGGATACTATTTCTCCCATGGAGTTTCTGCCCCGTCATCTGCCGCCGCGGCTACAGCGTTGGCGCGACTATATGCGGCAACGCCAGATGACGCTGGGCGATCTGCTGCTGGAAAACCGGATTATTTTCCTGGCCGGCGTAATCAACGATCTCAGCGCCATCGAAATTGTCATGAAAATGTTGTACCTGCAATACGAAAACAAGCAGCAGGACATCCACTTTTACATCAGCAGTCCGGGAGGCTCAGTGTCGGCCACGCTGAGTATTTACGATACCATGCAGTTTCTCGATTGTCCCGTGGCCACCTACTGTATCGGTTTGGCGGCTAGTGGGGGGGCGATTTTACTGGCGGGTGGTACCAAAGGCAAACGGTATGCCCTGCCGCACTCTAAAGTGATGATCCATCAACCCTGGGGCCAGGTCGGCGGGCAGGTGTCCGACATCGAAATCCAGGCCCAGGAAATCATCCGCGACCGCCAGCGGATCAACGAAATCCTCGCGCGTCATACCGGACGCAGTGTCGAGGAGATCGCCCGCGAAACGGAGCGCGACCGTTATTTCACGGCGATCGAAGCCAAGGAGTACGGCTTGGTGGACGAAGTGCTGATTAAGAATCCCCCCAAGTCATAAGGTACATGACTATTTTCTCCTCGGAAGGATTTGACCACAGGTACGCATCATGGCAGACCTACGCTGGGAATGGCGTGAAGCATTAGCCAGTGACTCTTCCGCGGTACGGCAGCGCGCCATGGCTACGTTAGTGCCCTTCGTCATTGAGCGCAGTGGCCGCGAAGAACGGGCCATGGATATCTTCAGTCGTTTGCTCAAAGACCGCATTATCTTCCTGCATGGCCCGATTGAAGATATATCCGCCAACCTGATCGTTGCCCAAATGCTGTTTCTGCAGTTTGATGACCCGAAGGCAGACATTCACCTCTACATCAATTCGCCGGGCGGCTCGGTAACCGCCGGGCTCGGCATTTACGACACCATGCAGTATGTGACCTGCCCGGTGGCCACCTATTGCATCGGTCAGGCAGCGAGCATGGCCGCGGTGCTGTTGGCGGCTGGCGCTAAAGGCAAACGGAACTGCCTGCCTCATGCCCGAGTCATGATTCATCAACCCATGGCCGGCAGTGAGGGCACCGCCACGGAAATCCTTATTCATGCCAAGGAATTCATGCGGCTGCGTAAGGTGCTCAATGAGATACTCCTGAAACATACGGGACAATCCCTGCAAAAGATCGAACAGGACACCGACCGCGATAAATTTATGTCGGCTGAGGAAGCGCGGGACTACGGTTTGGTCGATAACATCTTGGAGCGAGTGCAATATCAACCGATCCATGCTGCCGATAATCCTAATTCTTGAGCCGCTCAACTCCACCGTGCAAGGATGACAGCAACATGGTAGCGGCTCCCGCGCCTTCCCGAGCCAATGGCCTGGGGGGCCTTGCCTGGGTTCCCCCAACTCTTGTCTCCTCGGCTTCCCGCCGTGGTTGGCGCCGAGGGAATTCCCAATTGTGGTTACCTCGATTTCCGCCGAGGTCGAAACCATCTCGGAGCGTTCTCGGCCTGACGTTCCTGGCTTGCGTAGTTGTGGCTGCTGGGTGCCGCGCCACTTCTTCCGAGCTCCTGGAAGCAGAACTGCGACGCAAAGAACGCGAACACGAACAACTGACCCAACGGTTGCGCGATTGTGAATGTGAAGTGCAGCTCCTCGAAGCGGATTACCAACGCCTGCTTCGCGAACTTCGCGCTTCAGGCAAGGCCGAGATTCGCGGTCTGGCTTACGTGAAGCAAATTACCTTAGGACGCCTCACCGGAGGCCTCGATGACGATCCTCAATGCCCCGGCGACGACGCCATTGTCGTTCTTCTGGAACCACGCGACCTGGACGACCAGGTGGTCAAGATTCCTGGGCATGTTCGCGTGGACGTTTATGAAGTCAGTCCCCAGGGGCTGAAACAACTGCTCAGCAGTTGGGACATTCCCGCACGGGACTTGCGCACCAAGTGGGAAACACCGCTGATTGGAAGCCCGGGATATCGCCTGGTGCTGCGGTGGATAATTGTCCCCCAATACGAACGCCTGCGCATCGTCGTGCGTTTCACCACGTTGGACGGGCAGGTGTTTGAAACTGATCGCGACGTGACGATTCGCCCGCCTCGGCGTGATCCCCAGCGCTGCCCGCTGCCGCCTCCACCGGTTTTCCCCTTCCCGCATGACTCGCCTCCGACTCACCAGCAGAAACCTTACCCACTGCCAACTGTTCCGTTCACTACAGAGTCGCTCCCAACACCTCAGAGCCAACCGACGCTCGGCCTGCCTGTTCGCCGACCAGTTACCTCACCGCGTTCAGAACCATTGCTCGTGCCGCCTTTTCCCTTAGCGCCGTCTTCACTGCCAGTCGCGACCACCCCGCCGTCGCCCCCTTTGCACTAGCCCGCACCGCACCTTTTGCCAAGTCGCCTAGGTCCCGGGCTGCGAAGTAAGGCAATGCCATCATGCACCATAACATGGGGCCTGCAAGGAGCCCTGTGCAGCGAGGGTTTCAGACTGTGAGGCACTTCAGGCAGCGGCTTGGCCGTTATCGCAACGCCAAAGGTCGCAAACAAAATCCTGCCGTGGTGCCCCGGATCTTGTTCACCGTGCAGATGTAGCAGAACTCATACACCCGATCCCGAGCCAGGTCTTCCAGGTAGTGAAATTCGCCGATGGGCACCCCTTGCTCGACCAGCAAATAATGATGCACGGGGATGAAGCGCGCCATTTCGTTCGGGCCAGGAGTGTATTCCAGGCCGCTGGTATCCGATGCTACCACCATAGCCCCGTGTTGTTCGACCAGCCACTTGGCCGCCGCTAAGTCAATGCCGGCGCTATCATGGTGACGGAGTTTATCATGGTCGGCACCATCTTCTCCCCAATAGCGTAGTGTGCCGGTGCGAATGAGCACTACATCGCCGGGTCGCAGCACCGTTTGCTGAGCCTGCAAAGCTCCTTGCAAATCCTCGACGCTGATGCGATAGTGGCTGGGTAGCGCATCCACGTTGCGAAAACCGGCCACGTCAATCAGAACGCCTCGCGCGATGATCGGAGGCAGACTTGCCGCATCACATTTGCGCACGCCGAAATTGCCTCCCCATTCCGCCTCTCGGTATCCGTTATACCAATGGTGATCTCGCCCCGCCGTGATGTGGGCCAGTCCATCTATTTGCGTGCCCACATTGTCGCTCAAAAACAATGCACAACTATGCCAAGCCAGACGCTGGGGATTGGCTTGCTCGTCAAGAACTGCCGCAAAGTCTCGCTGCCGGCTCAAGCCCTCCGGGGAGCGAAAGGTGATAATCTCCCCTGGATTATGCCCCGGCCAGCGATAAGAACGACGGCTGTAAGTTATCCCTAGGTCGTACACCTTGCCTTGCCGTACCAGTTGCAAAGCCGCCTGCCGACTGGCATCGGTCATAGCGTTGAGGGCACCGATTTCGTCTTGGGGGCCCCAAATCCAACCCCAACCTTTGCCACGCTGCCAGCCGCGAACCTGTGTCGAGCCGGGTTGCTCTTGGGCAAACGCCCGTTCTGGAACGTCACGTGGCACACCAAGATCGCAAGGTCTTTGCCACCGTCCCAAGTACCAGGCTCCTATGAGCGAAACCAACACCATGGTCCGACGCATCCCCACAGAGTATTGCATGACCTCCTCCCTTAGCGAGTTGAGCGTGTGCTACCTAAGGTCTGCGGATGGTATTTGTTCTATGAAAATCAGTGAACAGTTTCGGGGCTGTTTCAAGCATGCTCGTAACCGAAGCCGACAACGCTGAACTGGACGAAATAAGGCACGTCGCCGCGTTCTCGAAGAGTTTCAAGAATGCTCCCGACCGATGCTGACCATGCTGACACACGACGGTGCGACGCCTGGCAGCCGACGTTTCTTGGCGAGATGGCAACCGAATGTTACAACAGCAGCTTGTATTCCTCGTAACACTTCAGCAGTCTGCCCTACTGCCAGCCGGCGCTTGGGATAACACCATGCAACTCTTGGGGTCCAACAAGTAAAACGGATCACCTGGTCTACCACTGCCAGCCACCGCTTGGGATAACATCATGCGTCGCCGCACCCTAGTTACCTCCACGATAACACTCGTAACCCACCACCATCCGCGGCCCAAAATCTGATCATCCGATCTACCCTTCGCACTTATCTGGACTATAAGACTCAGACTTCATCGCTGTCTGCGGTGCACGGTCTAATCATTCGATTCACGTTTTGTGCTTAACTTCACGATAGGACACGGCATCCGCCGTCATCTGCGGCACGGAATCTAGTCTCATGATCCACTTTTACACCTAAACTCTAAGACTTAGAACCCCCCGTCTGCAGCGCAACGTCCCATCATGCGATCCACTTTTCACACCTAACTTCACGATAACACTCGGGATCCGCCGCTGTGTGCAGCGCAAGGTTTAATCATACGATCCACTTACCCGCTTGCCTTCACTACAAGACTCGCAATCCACCACCGGGTTGCGCTTCGGGTAACAGTATGCTCTCGCCCTGAGCAGCCAACGTTACCTTAACCATGGACTCGGTCCGACAAGAGCATCGCCTATATGGGGAAAAATGCGCCCTCGTGCTCACCGGCCGATGATGCAGAGGCCGATTAGGCCTTACTCCTCCACAACCCATTGCATCTGTCCGGCAAAGAGTCATTGGTTTCGGTTGCGTGGAAGCAAGAGCTTCCTTGCCATGAAGTGGCGCTAAGGCAGTTCTTGTCGTCCAGGTCTTGCGATTGTGCGCCCCGCAAAAAACTGGTGGGGGCAGACGTGATGCTCAAGACGCAGTGCGTTGGGACCTTCTGCGGAGAGGGCGTTTCCCCGCCGCTTAGTGTCATTTGTTGCGCCTTCGGGAGGCCGATCTTTAGGATTGGCTGGTGTGCAGTTTATAGCGCCGGCGGGGCTTGAATCCGTTAGCGGAATGTATCGAAGCAGCACCTGCACCGCCAGTTGCCCCATGGCCTCCCAGTCAGCCTGGTGGCAACATAAATCAGGCACGGGCTCGCCACCGCCGCCGACGAGACTTACCTCTTCGGGCACAGCAACTTGCCGACTGCGAAGTTCCTCCCACACATATCGTGCCAGGGTGTTATTGAAGCAATAGATGGCGGTTGGCCGTGGGTGCAACCCAAGAAGGTAACTGACCGCTTGCTCCGCCCCGCGGCGATTCAGAGGTACGGCAATTTCCCATTCCCGACGACGCGGTAGCCCCAGTTGACGCAGGCCTTCGCGGTAACCTCGTAAGCGCCACGGATTCAGTTCCGCGCGCTGCCAATTGACGAACGCAATGCGCCGGTGTCCGTATTCAGCAAGCAAGCGGACGGCATCGGTAGCGGCCCGAAAGGAATCATCGCGCACTGAGTGCACTCGAACCGAGGGGAGATCGTGATCAAGTAGTACGACTGGGACACCCAAGCCCAGTGCCGACTTGACCACCTTCTCCTCACCATAAGAGGCAAAAACAATCCCTAACGGGGTCATAAACCGTAGCAACTCACTGAGGATGTCTCGCATCGCCGACACTGATACCTGCCGCACCAGTAACATGCACCCTGCATCCGCGGCCTGGCGTAATGCTCCCTGTAACATCAGCCCGCTGATGGTTTGCACTACGCCATCCTCCCCCCAGGGCGACCTGGCATAATCTGCCTGGAGGTACATCAAGACGCGTGCTTGACGGGGGCGTAACGGCGAAGGAAGCGCCGGCGGTTGGAGAAAGGTACCGCGGCGTCGTACCTTATGGACTAAACCTTCCCGCTGTAACTTTTCGCAGGCCAGGCGCACGGTTTCGCGGCTCACGCCTAATTGCTCGGCCAACTCCACTTCAGTCGGTAACTTGCCGCTGGGGAAGCAATTTTCCGCAATCGCTCGTCGGAGGATTTGCTCGACCTGGGCCGTCAAGCTGATGGGGCGTTCCAGGCGCGGAAGTGGGGGATGTAGTGGTTGGCGAGCTTTTTTCCGTGAGGGCATGGTATTCGCTCTTTCAGGTTCTGCGGATTTTTTACACATTTACAATCCGCTTGGCAAACAATGCGGACTATTTCTAGCTGGTGGCCTTCGCACATAGGATAGCGAAGAAAGAGACAGCCCTGATCATGACCTAGTGTCAGGACTTCGCCTGCCTGGTGAGAGGTTGTCTGAAATGGCTCAACGAACTTATGTCGTGGTGCTGGCCAGCGTTTGGCTGGTCGCGATTAGCCTCGGCTCTGCCGCTGGTGAAACACGCCTTCGGGATGTGATTGACCGGTCGTTAGCGGAGACTTGGCGCCGTGAAAACATCCAATCGGCGCCCTTGGCGGACGATGCGACCTTTCTGCGCCGCGTTTATCTCGATCTAGTCGGAACCATTCCCAGTGCGGAGGAAGTGCAAGTCTTTCTGCGGGATTACGACCCCGATAAACGGGCCAAATGGATCGATCGGCTCTTGGCCGACCCGCGCTACGCCCAGCATCAGGCTAACGTGTGGGACGTGATCCTGTTTGGACGCAATCCGCCTGGCGGTGATGCAACGCGAAAACGGGATGGGTTCAAGCGCTGGTTGGCAGGTAAGTTCGCTACTAACACGCGTTACGATGCCTTGGTACGTTCCATTCTGCTGGCTGAGGAGGAGGGTTCCGAATTGTTCTACGTCCAGTTCCGCAATCAACCGGAAGAAGCAACCGTCGCGGTCAGTCGGATTTTCCTTGGCACGCAATTGCAGTGCGCTCGCTGCCATGACCATCCCTTTGAGGACTGGACGCAGCGCGATTTTTATGGCATGGCCGGCTTTTTCGTTCGCCTGGTAGTACTGGAAGAAGGCTCGGGGAATGCCCGCCGCTTCCGCATTGCGGAGAAAAGCAGTGGGGAAGTCCTCTTTTCGGGAAATGCCAAGGATCAGGTGCCCGGGCGCAAGGGTGAACCAGTGAAGCCGAAGTTCCTCCTGGGGCCTGAACTAAACGAGCCCCCCTTGCCGAACGACCATAAGGAAACCGAACCCAAACCGGGCCAGCCGCTGCGTAAACCTTTCTTTTCTCGTAAAGAAAAGATCGCACAATGGATTACCGCCTCCGACAATCCTTTCTTCGCTCGAGCCGCGGCCAATCGGTTCTGGGGCCAGTTCTTTGGTCGCGGCCTGGTTCATCCGGTGGACGACTTGGGAAGCAATAAGTCGTCGGCAGTGCCGGGCCTGCTCGACACGGTGGCTCAGGAGTTTGTCGCGCATGGTTTCGATGTGAAGTGGCTCATTCGAGAACTGGTGTCCACACGGGCCTATCAGCTGGCGAGCTCAGGCCCCGTGTCCGAAGCGTCGCCTCGCTTCTACGAACGCGCCCGAGTCAGGCCACTTTCGGCCGAGGAATTATTAGCCGCCATTCAGGTGGCAACTGGATTCGACAGAACGGGTGAAAAACTGCCGGGCGATACTCAAGAGTATTTTCTGCGTTACTTTGGGGAACCCACCAACGGTCAGGGGGAGTTTCAAGGCAGCCTGAGTGAACATCTTTTCCTCAACAACTCTGGCAACCTTCGCCAGATGATTCAGCCCCGTAAAGGTAACCTGGCGCAGCGTCTGCTCATCATGCACGAACCTTGGGACAAGCGTGTAGAACTGCTGTTTCTTTCCGTATTAAGTCGCTATCCCTCTGAAGCCGAGCGTTCGCGTTTCGTGCAACATCTCACGTCCCCAGGCAGACCAGAGGCTTTACTTGAAGAAGCCATTTGGGTTCTACTCAACACAGCGGAATTTCGCTTCAACCACTAACGGTTTCTGACCATAAGAGGAGAGGGGCCATGCTCGGAGGGTGCCGACCTGTCGAACATCTGAGCCGGCGTGCATTGCTGAAAGGCACATTGCTCACGGCTGGAGGTTTGGTTCTTCCCAATTGGGGGGCTTTGTTTCATTCGCAGACCATTGCGGCCGAGAATCAAAAACGGCGTAAACATTGCATCCTGTTGTGGATGAATGGCGGCGCCAGCCAGCTGGATACTTTCGACATGAAACCGGGTCGGCCCACAGGCGGCCCATTCCGACCCGGCGCTACGAAAATTCCCGGCATTCAGATTTGCGAATACCTGCCGCGGGTGGCACAGCACGTGGACAAGTTGGCCATCATTCGCAGTATGCGGACGCAGTCGCCCGATCACCCTGATGGTATCTACCACATGCACACTTGTTACAAGATCAGTGAGCGCGTGCCTCATCCAGAAATCGGTGCCATGATCGCCAAGTATTGCGGCGACCCGAACTCAGATTTACCTGGGTTTGTTCGGATCGGGCCGACGGGCAACGCGGGAGCTGGTTACTTAGGACCGCGTTACGAACCGTTCAGTTTGGGGCGCGAGGTCCGACTGCCTTATTTCACACAGTCCTATCTCAGTCCCGAAGCCGAGGCCCGGCGTAATGACTTGTTAAGATTCATGGAAGAGCGTTTCGCACAAACGCACGCCGCTGAGCCTTTCGCCAGTCATCGGGAAGCCAAAGAAAGGTCGTGGCGTCTGGTACGTGCCAAACACGTCTTCGACATCAGCCGAGATTGGCCGAAGGTCCGCGACCGTTATGGCGACACCGATTTTGGCCGAGCCTGTTTCCTCGCCCTCAAGCTCGTCGAGGCGGGTGTGCCCTTTGTGGAGATCGGCCAGGACAATTATGACAGCCATGCTGACAATTTTGTCTGTCATAAGGCGAACATGCACGTGCTCGATCCGGCCTGGGCTTCGTTATTGGAAGACTTGAACGCGCGCGGCTTATTGCAGGATACGCTGGTCGTCTGGATGGGAGAAGTCGGCCGCACCCCCACCATCAACAACCGCGCTGGCCGCGATCATTTCATTCGCGGTTGGACGGTAGTGCTAGCAGGTGCCGGAATCAAGGGAGGGCAGGTGTACGGTACCACTGATCCAGACGGCAAGGATGTCAAGGAGAACCCTGTCAGTGAGGGAGACTTGTTTGCCACGATTTACACGGCGTTGGGTATTAATCCGCGCGTGAAACATTACGTTGGCACTCGGCCTATCTGGGCAACGCCTGAGGGTTCCCAGCCTATTCGGGAACTGCTCAGTTAGGGGGGCACTATCATGGGCGTGGGTGACTGGTCAAAAGCGCGGCTCGTCCACACGCTGACTTGGGATGCCGATTGGGTTACCGCAGTGGCCTGGACTGGCAAGTACTTGGCTGCCGGGAACAACCTTGGTGAGATTCTTGTCTGGGACACCGCTGACCTCACTAGCCGCACACCTGTTCCAATACGCCAACTCGTGGGCCACACGAATTGTATCACTCGGCTCGTAAGCACGTCGGACGGGCCCGCGCTCATCTCGGCCAGTTATGATCGCAGCATTTGCGTGTGGGACTTGGCAGCGGCCACCTCGGGACGCGCGGCAAAAATCGTTCTCAACGCCCGAGCCCTGGCGGAAGCGTCCCGGCGCAACACGTCGAGAAAACCGCCCGCGCCGCTGGAGGTTCAGGTGCATCAGCAGGAGCCCGCACTCACCTGGCGCGAACACCGCGACTGGGTTCAGGCTCTAGCGTTGAGCCGCGACGAAACTTGGCTGATCAGTGGCGATGACAGTGGTTTGGTGATCCTCCGCGAACGCGGCACTGGAAAAATCATTCGCCAATGGACTACTCGCGGGTGGGTCTATGCACTTGCTCTGGCCCCCGACAAAAAACACGCGTTTGTTTCTGAACGGGTGCCTCTGGTTTTCGATTCCGGACGCTACGATGCGGCCAAAGTGTGG
>JANWVZ010000078.1 GCA_025056555.1 Gemmatales bacterium
CGTTGCCACGTCCTGTGCGAAAACCAGGAGGGGTAGGATTATGCTGGACAATGTAACTATACCAGTCAATGACCCAGACTTGGCCATCTGGACCGACTGCTGCGGCGATTGGTGCGCACCATTCGTCATCGCTGGCCAGCAGGTTCCAGCCATACCGCGCACGGTAACCACTCCCCTGTCGTTCTAATACCAGGCTCGCTACCAGGTGGCCGGTAGGCTCGGCCACAAAAGCGACACGATTCCAGTAAATCGGTGGATAGGTACGTGCGGTGTAGAGTAAGTGGCCAGAAGCGGCAGTGAATCTTCCGTGAAAATCTACCTGCCGGACATTATTAGTGATCGGATAAAAACGAGCGCTGTCGGCGATCATCAGGAGTGGGCCCGCCGACCATCCCTGCACTTTTTCATAATACCTATTAGGGATATCGAGATGAACACTCGGATTGCCGTTGGCTGTGGACGCAAACAGTTCTCCGTCTTCACTGATGCCTAATCCCCAGGTGTTGTTGGTGGTGTTACGCAGGAATTCGAAGGATGCCACTCGCGGGGGTGCCTTAGGCGCATGAGGATCCCGCTGGAGCTGGAAGCGATAGATCCCCTGACTAAAACGATAGTGTTCTCCTGCAATTCGTCCTTGAAAGCCAGCGTATCCCACGGTTCCGTAAATCCAGTTGTCTAAACCGTAAAGTAAACTGCTGGGACCAGCGTGAGTGTCGTAAGTGCCCCAGCCACTCAATAAAATGTGCCATTCGTCGGCCCGGTCGTCGCCATCATTATCGCGGAGGAACAACGTATGTGGGGGGGCGTGGATAACAACCCCGTCATAAGCAAAAACAAATGATGTCGGGATACTAAGTCTGTCGGCAAAGGTCTTAACCCGATCTATGCGTCCGTCGTGATTGGTATCTTCGCAGATGACTAAGCGATCATGGCCCTGACCTTGAGGTTGCAGGTTATTGGGATAGTCCGTGGTTACGGCCACCCACAGTCGGCCCCGCTCGTCCCAATTGAAAGCGATAGGTTTTCCGCCCAAATCCGGTTCGGCAACGACCAACTGAACTTCTAAGTGTTGCGGATGTACAAAATGTTTCATGGATTCGATAGGCGAAAGTGGCTTCTGCATCTTGGTAAGGATATCCGTGCGGCCCCCTCCGCGATATACGGGTACCTTGGCCTCCATGTATTCGAAAGGCTGAACGTCGCGGCGTAAAGGTGTCATGGCCGGAGGCTCCGCAGTATCGGGCGACTTGTCAGCATCAGCCCAGGCTAACAGCACAGGAGCGCAACCCAGAAGCACGATGAGCAGTTTCCGCATGGAAGTCACTCCTCGACAGGAATAGAGTCATCTACCATCAGGATGATGGCTCTGTTCCAGGTTCGTCGGTATATAGATACCTAATTGATGAAGCGTCTCGTGAGGTTGCTGGAGCAAGCGTTGCAAGATATAATCGCGCCCCCAATCCTCATTCTGGACGGCTTCCAGGGGCGGTACATCCTGGCGTAAGTGCTCGGCGAGTATGCGCCAGGCTTCTTCTGTACTGAGCTCGAAGAGGCTTCGCATTCCGGGACACCTCAGAGGCAGACAGGCTACGCTTCGATGATTATATTAAAGGGACGGGAAGTTAAGCCATTCTTAAACGATGGGAGAGGGGCATGGCGGTGCAACCAGGCGAACGGATGCAAGTTGTCCGAGGTAATATCACCCAACTGCAGGTGGACGCCATCGTCAATGCCGCCAACGCGAGCTTAGCACCCGGTGGGGGCGTGGATGGAGCGATCCGAAGAGCCGCGGGTCCTGAATTGGATGAAGCCTGCCGCCAACTCGGAGGTTGCCCTCCTGGGGAAGCGCGGATCACGCCGGGTTTCCGTTTACCGGCCCGATATGTGATTCACACCGTAGGCCCCATTTATCATGGCGGACAGCTCGGGGAAGCGCAGCTATTGCGCTCCTGCTACATTAATTCCCTGCGATTGGCTCTCGAGAAAGGTATCAGGAGCATTGCATTTCCCTGTATTTCGACGGGAGTCTATGGTTACCCTAAGTCAGAAGCCTGCGTTATTGCAGTTACAGCAGTGTCTGAATGGTTGCGCGACCAGGAGTTGCCTGAACGTGTCATTTTCTGCTGTTTTGATGAGGAGGATTACATTCTCTATAAGAAACAACTTCAGGAACTAAGTGCCTAGAGAACCTGCCCATCAGGACCTACGGAGGAAATGAACGATGCAAGCTGGCATTCGTGCAGGGATAATTGGCGTGACTGGGGCTTGCTTCGTTGCGGTAAGCATAGCTGTCGGACAGTACGGGGACATCAGCGATTTGAAAATTCTCAAGCCCGAGGACAAGGTAGACATTAGAAGCGAAGACGCTCCTGTCGGAGCCATAGTCCTTTTTGACGGAAAGAATTTCGATAACTGGACGAAAACCGATGGGAAGTCGCCCCCTGGTTGGAAAATCGTTCACGGGGCGATGGAAGTAGTGCCGCGCACAGGGAACATCATGACGAAGCAGCGGTTTGAGGGAAAATTCAAGCTCCATGTCGAGTTTCGCGTTCCTTATATGCCGCAAGCTCAGGGACAGGCAAGGGGAAACAGTGGCGTTTACGTGCAGGGCCGCTATGAAGTACAGATATTAGACAGTTATGGCCTCAAGAGCCAGAAAAATGATTGTGGAGCTATTTATGATATTGCAGCACCTCGGATTAATGCCTGTAAAGCTCCGACGATCTGGCAAAGTTACGATATTATCTTCCAAGCCCCGGTCTGCGAGCACGGCAGGAAAAAGTTACCTGCACGAATGACGGTGTATCATAATGGCGTCAGGATCCATGATGACGTTGCTATTCCGGTAGATAATACTCGGGCCGGACTTGGGGGTGATCCCTGCACTCCAGGGCCTGTCATGTTGCAGGATCACGGCGACCCTGTCCAGTTTCGGAATATCTGGTTATTGCCCTTACGCGATTGAGAAGGTGCTTCTATTCACCCCGTATTCTTAGAACGTATGCGAGTTTTCTACTCACGTTCACGACATCTCAAAGCGCTGAATATTGCTCTGTTTCATTGATAGACAGACGACTATATCCGTAGGTCTGCCTATGCAGGATACCTCGAGGAAATTGAGGAATTCTCCAGGTAAGGCTACATATATATTTAGAGCCACACGATTTGCCGCTTATGCCAAGAAGACCAGGATACTGTAGGCGGTTTCTAATCTCGTGGGACGCGGTTTTTGTGGGAGCAATCCGCACGGTGGGCTTGGCGCTCCACTGGGTGAAAAGTCAAGAGGCGGTTGTTCGTATATGGGGCGCTTAGAAATATTCGTCGTCCCCCCTAACTTAGTCGAAGGCGAACGATGCAAGAAAATATATCCTCAATGAAGAGCCTGTCCAGTTGGTGGTCACAGCTCAGAGAACTGCTGTATGTAGCAGGCCCCTTGATCTTATCGAGCGGGTGCTGGACTCTGGAGTTAGCGGTGGACCGAATGTTCTTAAGCTGGTATCACCCCTTGGCGGTAGGAGCCGCGGTGCAATCCGCGATGATCTTTTGGGCTATATTCGTCCTGCCCCATAACGGGGTGAGCTATGTCACAACTTTCGTTGCCCAGTATCATGGAGCGGGCAAGGAGGAACGAGAAGGTCCAGTTGTTTGGCAGGCATTATATGTCGCTCTCCTGAGCGGAGTGGCCTTCTTAGTCCTGGTGCCGCTGGCACCGACTATAGTTGATTGGCTGGGACATGACGAGCGGATGCGGCAATGGGAACGCGAATATCTGATATGCCTGGCTTTCTCAGCTCTCCCGACGCTGCTCACTGCGGCCGTGAGCGGTTTCTTTGCGGGTCGTGGAGAGACCTGGACAGTGTTAGGCATTAACCTGATGGGAGTAGTTGTCAACCTAGTGTTCGACTATGTGCTGATTTTCGGACTCTGGGGCTTTCCGGAGTTAGGGGTTTTCGGAGCCGGCTTGGCGACGGTTCTGGCGGCAGTGATTTCTAATCTAGCGGGTTTGATCTGGTTCTGGCGTCGGCGTTACCGTGAGGAGTGTAAGACCTGGGAGGGCCGGCGCTTGGACTTACCGTTACTCCGCAGGCTGTTGCGTTACGGGGTGCCCGCGGGGTTGCAGTGGTGGTTTGATAGCCTGGCGTGGACTGCTTTTCTGATCGTGATCGGTTGGGTGGGAGAAATTGAACTCAGTGCGACGAGCGTGGCATTCGCTATCAATACCGTAGCCTTTGTGCCGATGCTGGGGCTGGGGCAGGCAGTGAACATCCTCGTTGGACAACATCTGGGGGAAAATCGGCCGCAATCGGCCGAGCGGCTCACCTGGACCGGGTTCGCAGTGACCTGGTTGTATATGAGTGCGGTGGGCGGCTTATATTTCTGGACGCCCCATGTTTTCGCTGACTGGTTTTATCTTGTCGGGCCGCAGAGGCCTGAGGACCACCACCTGCAGCGGGCGGTATATGAGTTGACCTGCTGGCTCTTGCGATTTGTCGCGTTCTATTGTCTGTTTGACAGTATGAACATCGTGTTTGCTTCCGCCCTGCGCGGAGCTGGGGATACTGTATATGTAACCTGGGTGTCCGCGGGATTGGCCCTGCCGTTATTAATAATCCCAAGTTGGTTGGCATGGTATTGTCATTGGGGGCTGGAGGTGGCGTGGAGTTTTGCTACGGGCTATGTCATCGTACTGGCGTTAGTATTCTTACACCGCTTCTTACGCGGAACATGGCAGACGATGCGCGTTATTGAGCCGAGTTATGTAACCGCTGAGTCAGCATAGGACCGGGGCACATGCGTTGCTCCCATATGTGTCACGCTCAGGTGAGGTGGAATAAGCTTGACCTGGGAGGCCGAAGCACCAACTGGGTGAGATGTTCAGCAATCACAGCGCAATGACGCAATTCGGGAAGCTGAAGAAATACAACATGTTTCAGGAGGGAAGCAGACCGTAATCCTGTAAAGTCCTGCGAATCCTGGCCTCGCCAGCATCGTCGAGAGGACACAAAGGTAAACGGAGTTCTCCGCTGTCCATGTGGAGGAGTTTCATAGCGGTCTTGATGGGAATGGGATTCGTGGCCACGCCGAGCATGTCGCGGCACAAGGGAAAGAGTTTACGATGCCAGGCGATGGCCTCGGCAAGATCGCCCTGGGCGAAGGCCGTGATCATTTTTTTCATGTCCTGGGGAACAATGTTACCGACGACAGAAACCACGCCGCGGCCCCCCACACTCATAATGGGCAAGGTCAGACTATCATCGCCGCTGAGAATGGTCAGGTTGGTAGTCAAGGCGATCTGCGACACCTGGTCGAGCGAGCCACTGGCCTCTTTGATGCCGACAATGTTCGGAATGTCGGCGAGGCGAGCGATGGTTTCCGGGAGGATGTTCGATCCCGTTCGCCCTGGAATGTTGTACAAGACAATGGGGATATCTACGGCCTCGGCGACTGTGGCGAAATGGCGGTAATAGCCTTCCTGCGTAGGTTTATTGTAGTAGGGTCCGACCATGAGAGCGGCGTCGGCGCCTGAGCGACGAGCAAAGCGGGTGAGGCGAAGGGCTTCGCGAGTGCTGTTCGAGCCAGTGCCGGCCATAACCTTGATACGTCCGCGAGCGCGCTCCACCACTGCGGCAATGACCCGTTCGTGTTCCTCGTGATCCAGGGTGGGCGACTCGCCGGTTGTACCGACTGGAGCGAGGCAGTCGGTACCCTGTTCGATGTGCCAATCCACCAGACGCTGGAGTCGCTCCCAATCAATCTCGCCATGGCGGAAAGGCGTAATCAGAGCGACCGTGAGACCAGCGAAGCGCTCACCTTTAGTGCGGGGCACAGGCGTGGCCGGCATGGTAGCATCCTCAGGTGGTCTTAGCGAAGTTACATCGGCCCATCTGGGACAGGCTCCCGGGAAATTCCCGTCGCTTTCACTAACTTGCAGTATGCATACTCCATAAGAAAAGGCAAGGAGGCTGCCTGATGACATGGCCGCGGGTCTTTGCTCGGTGACGAACAAGTCGAGGAAGCTATGGGGAATGAAGGGATCAGACCGACAGAAGCGTGCAACGACTGGTATGTCCGCAGAGCTACGCTCGGCGACCTAGAGACGATAGTACAGTTCAATCTGGCCTTGGCTTGGGAATCGGAAGGAAAAGAACTGGACCAGGCCTTGCTGAGAAAGGGCGTGGAGGCGGTGTTGCGCGATGCGACCAAAGGGAAATATTTCTTAGCCCAGGGGCACGAGGAGATTGTGGGACAGATTATGATCACCTGGGAATGGAGCGATTGGCGTAACGGCTGGTTCTGGTGGTTGCAGAGCGTCTATGTGCGGCCGGAGTACAGAAGACGCGGCGTGTTGAGAAGTTTGATACGTTACCTGGCACAAGAGGCGCTGGCAAGCGAGAAAGTGATAGGCCTACGCTTATATGTGGAAAAGAGCAACCAGGCGGCTCACCAGGCATATTCCCGGTTGGGCTTGTCGGAGACGAGTTATTATGTTCGGGAAATCTACCCCTGGCCGCGTTAACGTACTTTTGCGGCGGACACTTGCAAATTGCGCGATATGGGATAGTATCCATGAACAGGGCCTGGAAGACTGGATACTATAGGGTTTAGGGCGCCCGAAGAGAGCGGGATTTGTCACAAAAGCCAGGGGCAGGCGCATAGAAGTGTAGAAAATCACGCAGCTTCTGACCTGTGAGGAGAATTGCTATGTCCAAACCGCCAGAGAAGTCGCCTTGGTGGATTGATCCGCCAACGTCTCAACCTACGCCTCCTTCTGGGGGTATCGCCGAAGGTGGCGCACAGGCGGAAAGTTCCATACCCGGGGGAGGGCCTCCTAAGACGCAGACGAAATCCGGACCACCCATCAAGATTGCTCCGGAGCCGGCGGACAAACCAGGTTCGCCAAGAGCCAGTTTCCTGAGTGTTGAACGGTTGCCTACGGTAACTTATTTCCGCAAAGTGTTTCGTGAACGCGTTTATCCTCTGGTTGTTCGCCTGAATGCGAAACCAGACGAAGCTGGCCGAGCGCTGCCCCAGGGGGCACAAGTGGAAGTGCAACCGTTCGTGCCTGGAGCGATGGTTTGGCCCCAGAAACAGACTCTCAAGGGAGAAGAACAGGTGGCGCGGTTTTGGGTGATGCCGTTAGCTCGGGGCAAATTACGTGACGGCTACGTGAGCCTCAACACTTCGGAAGCCAAACCGCAGACCATTCCAATTCCTGTGCTGGTCAAGACAGGACGGAGTTGGTTTTTCTGGCTGTGTGTCTGGCTGACGGTACTGCTGCCTGTTGGCATGTTCATTGTGCGCACTTTGCCCACCGAAAAAGTAGTGTTCCAATATACGGCTATTCGCCCCAGTCCGACCACCGGCGACGACATGCCCATGCCCTTCCGGGGTCGCAAAGCAGTCGAGGCCTGGCTTGAGGACATCCATGCAGCCGCTAGCGCAGTTCCAGCAAATGAACGCAGTGTCAGGCAATGGCTATCGCTGGGGCTGGGAAAGATGAAACCTTACTTAGCCGATGCCTATGATGCCTACGAGATTTTGCTTCAAGAGAATATGCTGGCTGAACCCATTGTGTTGGCCTGTATGCTGTTCGTGACCTTGGTGGTCGGTTGGCTCACCGGAACAAAGCGTCGGACCGTGGTGGGTTCGCCTATGCGCATCACAGGCAAGTAGAGTGAACCAGATGTGAGGTGACATGGATGTCTCGAGGCGTGGAACGTGCATCAGCGGCCCTGGGCTAACAAAGCTCCCTGTCCTGTGGGACTTGCTTCGCTGGGGGCGAGAACGACATCATAACGGTCGCAGCCCGCGGCCAGTTGCCGCTGACGGTTCAGGTAGATGTCATCGCGGGCATGGCCACAGGAGCGGCATCGTTGAAACTTGACGTGTCCACCCACGTATAAAACATTCTGGCCTCGGCCGGAGTGATTGGGACTGTTCTTCGCGAACCAATCGGGGTCTTCCTCGGGACGGGTCGGCCTGTCCCCCAAAATGGGCAGACAATCATCGTCTTGCAGGGTCAGTCCACATAATTGCTGCCGGTCATCCCGATAACCCAGATGATAGGCGTAACATCCGCTCAGCCGATAACGCCACTCCTCATACTTCCGACGCAGATCGTCATCGTGGCAGGAACCCCATTGTGTAAATTCTCGGAGCGTCGGTAGTTCTTCCTGCGGACGAGAGCGCGCGTGAATCTTTGCTGGGCAGGTTACGGTTAGGTCGTGGTCCCACAGGCCGCTGTGGCGAAGCAGCAGGACAAATACGCCCGCATGCGCCAGAGGACCGCGTTCTTCCGCAATGGGGAAATAAGTATTCTGTTGGGCATACTGATGCAAGCAGACATGAAACCTTCGCAGGTTATTCTGGCAGGCCAACACCCGTTCCCAGTGTCTGGCTTGCAAGACAGCCGGCGGAATCAGTGCGCCTATCAGCAATACCAACACGCCCAATACCAAGATGTCTACGAACCGCCATGTGAAGCGGGTAGCCGAATAGTTCCTGCCGGGCTTAAGACTCTCGGAAGGTTCAAGATAATCGGCTTCCTCAGGAAGCGGCTGATTGCGCAAGTGCACAGAGAGCGGCAGGTTTCGCGGACTGGCATTTAAGGCCCTTGGCAAGGTCGTTGCCGAGACCAGAAGCGCCTCCACGGTGCGCGCTGCCAGATCAGGTGGGGGATCGTCCTCAAGAACCGAGAGCAACCGCATCAGGTGAGCCAAAGCATCCAGTTGTTGCTGGACTGCGGAAGATTCAGCGAGCTTTTCTTCAACGGCTTGGCGCTCTTCGTCTTCGAGCAAGTCCAATAGGAAACCAATCAGGTCTGCCTCATCCATAATCACTCCTGCTCCTGTGCGATGGGCTTCGCCGGGGGCTCAGGTGCTGCGGAATTCGGGGCCAAGCGAGCCTGGAGCAAATCGTACAAGCGCTTGAGAGCCACATGCAGGCGCGACTTAACCGTGCCTACTGGAATGCCCAGAATGTCAGCAATGTCCTTATACTTCAGCCCGCGAAAATAAGCCAGCAGTACGACGGCGCGAAGGGACTCCGGCAATTCCAGCAAGGCCTGCTGCACCAGCTCAGCGCGCTCTTTTTCCAAGAGAGTTTCCAGGGGTTCCTTACCTGGGCCCTCCAGAGATTGCACCAGCGAAGCCGCACTTTCCGAGCGCTGCGATTCGATGGTGCGATCCAGGCTGGCCGCTTGACGCCGAGCGGAGCGGCGCAAGGCGTCAATGGCCAAGTTCGTAGCAATCGCATACAACCACGGCCGCACCGCACGACCGGGTTGATATTGCTCGGCGCGCTGCAAGACTTGAAGGAAGGTATTTTGGAAGATGTCCTCGGCCAGTGTGGCATCGCCCGTAAAGCGACGCAAGTAGCTGTAGAGTTCGCGCTCATAGCGTCGAATCAGGTCCCCTAAAGCCTCCTTGCGTCCCTTTTGGACCTGGGACATCAGCTCTTCATCGGTCGGATGCGGTTGGTTCCGTCCAGTCAACACTGGCCACTCTTAGTTACGAGAGGTTGTAAGAAAAGGTTCATCGTTCAGGCGGCGCCCCCGACGGTCTATAGGCATTGTTTGACGCCGGGCGGTCTTGGTCAAGGCTGGCCCAGGCCTGTTGCAGGCTGGTGAGCATTTCTACGTAAGCCGTTCCTCGGGCCGTCAGGGTAATTCGCCGACTGGTAGGGCCGGTAATTTCAAAAGTAATCTCCAATCGTTGTGGCGGCAGAACCGAGCGAACGCGGTCGGCCCACTCGATGAGGCACACACCGTCGCCGCGAAAATATTCATGCACTCCTAAGTCCTCGAAGTCTCGTAGCCGCGTCAGCCGGTAGGTGTCAAAGTGGTAAACCGGGAGGCGGGCATCGTATTCCTGGATGAGGATGAAGGTGGGGCTGCTGACTAAGCGGCTGTCCGGAGTGCCCAGAGCATCGGCGAGACTACGCACCAGGAAGGTCTTCCCCGCACCGAGTTCGCCTATCAGACCGATCACCGCGCCCGGAAAAAGCCGTTCGGCCAGTTCCCGAGCCAGTCGCTCTGTGACTGCAGCGTTGGCCACCTCACATTGCCAAGTCATTTCAGGTAAAGGAGCCTCTGCAGCCATGGTACGATCTGGTATGCGACAATAGACCTAGGCATTCTGGAAAAGAGTTTGTGCTCCAAGGATTTTATCGCCAGCTGACCAAGCAGTGTCGAAATGCGTGGACCAAGGGAAGAGTTCGCGGCAAAGCATCCAGGATTAATTAATCGTATAGCGCCTTTCAAAGCCCTCGGCTCGACATCGAGGCAATCGAGATTCGCGGCATAGTGTCCAGGATTAACCGTATAGCCCTGGTTCAGGATTGCCCTGGCGATCTTGGCGAGGGGACCAGTTCTCCCAGGCTGCGATCCCTAATTGCGCGTCCCTGGTGGAGCCTTGCATGCCCCGCTCTGGTTAAGCCAACTTCTTGCGACGCCGTTATGAAGTTTAGAAGTCGTATCATGGTCAATCAACTTTGATGCCTCGCTCTGATCAGGCCACCACCTTGCGGCAGCCCGGCTCTAACGCGTAAACTGTCTGGTTCAACGGCCGGTATGCCGAATGCCAGCGGCACGCGAGTGGATATTTGTGATAAGCGCAGCGGCGATCATCAGGGCCTCCGCCCTGCCCTGCGTGGCCATACTCATGATGTGAGATTTTTGAGAGTTCATAAGTGGCGATAGGCCAAGCACAAGGTGAAGCCGACCGAGTTGCCAGGAGGTAATTTCAGATTTCTGCGATTGCACATAGAACACAATCACTGCGAAAGAAAGATACATGAGTAAGTTGATTATGTTACATAAAGCATCGGAAGTATAGTAAATTTTCCTGGCGCACTGCAAGTATAGTATTATGATTATGTTCTATCTCCGGTCGGAAATGGGGCAGAGGCAAAGGGCCTGTCACGACCCCGCAAGATCCTTGTTTTGCCGCGCATTTTACCCGTAGTTTTTGGAAATTGCCCCCGCGCTCGCCGCGGGGGTGTAAAAAAATTTGCAAGTCGTTCCCGGATAGCTACTTACGCAAATCGAGCTCCCCCGATTTTGGGCATCGATCCCAGGCCAAAACCGCCCACTCATGAAAATTCGCTAACCGGTGATTTTGCCGTGGGGGTGCCGGATTGGCCGGAGTGCGCGAGTCGTTCTGCAGCTCAAACGGAAAGTCGTGGGGATGCGAAGACGCAACGAACTGGGATCGGCCCTGCAAGAAATCAGTCGCGACAGCATGCACGGCATTGGCCATAGTCCGCTGCACGGGATTCGGCCCCTGGTTCTAGCCCACGAGGGTCCCGACGTGGAACGTGCCCCCCATCCGCGACGTAGTGGAAATGTTTGCAAACCGCCGGGCGATCAGGCGCATCAAGTCCGCGACGTTAGCCAGGTCGCTTACCGACCAGGATCAGTGGTCTGGTGGGTTGAGCAAAGGACGTTTAGGAGCATGCAGTAGCTGGTTCAGCGAGAAGCTCGCCTGACTACGCTCACGGCACCGTTAGACACATAAGACAACGAGGATTTGATATCCCGAAAGATGAGTTCATTCCGTTGCCGGTACCCGCGTTGGCGCCACAGAAGAGGAAAGCAGAGGCTCAACGCGAACGTCATCAGCAAACACACGCCCCATGCCGGTCAGCGCCAAGGTTAGCGTGAGGAATCCAGAGGCCGGGACTTTGCGGAACAGAGTAATCTTGCGCCACGGGGTCGCGTTGGTCAGTCGCACGGCCAGCGGCTCGCCCCCAGCTGAGTCGTACACCAGAAAGCCGTCCACACTGGCCTGGATCGGGTCTGGGATACGCAGCCAGAAGCTGATGCGAACCCAACTGCCCGGCTGGAGAGCAACGGGACGACTGACGGCAGCCAGGTAGGTGCGCTCTAAGGCAGCCGGAGATTGTTGGGGATTCTGAGGACGGACTTCCAGAAGTAAACAAGCACGCCCTTCCTTAGGCTGTTCGAACGAGCGTTGAGCTTTCAAACTCACGGCATCCAGAGTGTCGTGCTGTATTTGCCAACCGTTTGGTAAAGCTGATGCACCGACTTCAAATCCACCGTCTTCCAGCATATTGGGGCCTGCTTGTGCACGGCGGATTTCGGTGACTGCCTGCCAGAACTCGGGCAATGTGTCAAAAGAGACGGCGTATGCCAAGCAGACAGGATGATCCAGTAAACGGATCGCTTGCTCCCAGAGTCGGCGGCGCACCAGCCGAAGCAGAGCTAAGGCGGTTTGACTTTCGGACCAGGCTTCCCGGTAGTCCAGCTGACCAGCACGCAAGAGTGCGGTGCGCGCTCGTTCCAGATGACGCCTTGCTTCGTCCAGGTAGACCCGAGCGGTGCTGTCGTGGAATTCGAGTTGCTGCAGGCGAGCGACGACCGACTCCGTGCGGGCAAGTTGCTCGACTCCCAGATCGTAAGCCCACTGCGCAGCCAGATGACGGTAGCGTATAACCGCAGCCTGCAGCCTTTCGATGGTACGCAGGTCGGAGGTAAAAACCACGAGTGTCGAAAGAGCGAATTCCGGAATCGTCACTCGCACACCCCCGCCGACCCGCTCAGTTCGTAAAGCACGCACCTGACCGGCAGTTACCTCCCAGGCCTGGGCATCTTCGGGAACGGCAGGGACGACGACCTGAAGAGTGTGGGAGGAAGGTTGGCCGGGAACAAATTGGCCGCCTCGCCCCGTCCAGACGACCAGCGTGAGCAGGCCGGCGTCGCTGCGTAACATGGCGGTGAGAAACTCCGACTGACGTTCGGGCAGGAGTGTGGAATCACGGGCAGTGGCCAGAAATGGTTCGACGATTTCCAGTTCGAGATTGACAATGGCCAGTTGCAGGAGTCGCGCACGCGCCAAGCCCGGGTCGGTGAAAGTGTCGTCCGCCCAAAAGGCCAGACCGCGATACCCGGACGCTAAGGCCAGCCAGGTCAGTATTCGCACCTGCTCCGGGTCAATTGTCCTGGCAGAACTGGCAGACAGCAGCTCCTTCATCCAGTTGGCCGCATGCGTCTGCACCCAGGTGAATAAGTAGGTGCCCGGATCGGCGAGTCGGCGTCGCTGCATAAGCCAAGTATGGTAATCGCGCAACTCCAATGCTGTGTGCAGAGGCCACCGATGCGTACCCAATATGTCCACCTGCCTGGAATATCCTCGCAGCCCATCCCAGGCTTCTATGGCCAACAATAGACGATTTCGATGGCGTAAACCAGATACCAACGGACGCAAGGCTTCGGCTTGTTCTGAGGACCATCCACTGCCTAGATGCCAACAGAGAACGTTCTCCGCCACAGGAAAACGCTCGATTTGCCGGGCCAGTAAGGCAGTGGGGTCCGCTTCCTTAGCTAGGCGTTCGCGAAGATTGGGCCAACTGGGCACCAGCAGGAATCCCAAGTCAGCGGCTTCGCGCAACCGCGCCTCAGGGGTGTCAGCGGCGACGAGCAGACCAGTAAAGCCGGCCTCTCGCAGTACAGCCAAAGGGGTACCCGCATCGCGAATCAGTCGCGGTAACACCGCTCTGCCATTGACATAAAGGCACTCCTGCAAAAGCTCCAAGCGCGGCGGTGGACGCACTCGGCTAGACGGGATTGCCTTCGGTTCAGAAACGCTGCCAGTTCTTTCCGCAGGACGAAAACTGTCACGCCAGATGGGCCCGACTTCCAAATCATCAATCCATATTTCGTGCAGGCCCGGCCCACTGTAAACATTTAGCACTATCTGATCCACATACGCATCGTCGAAGTTGACTTCACGTTGGAGTTCCTGGCGCAGGAGTGTTTGTGCCTCACGAACGCGCTGAGGAAGTTGCCGCAACTCCAACCGTTGCCAGCGCCCAGCTAACTCATAGGTATCACCCCGCAACAATGTGGTCAGGGGACGGTCCAGATTCTGCGGTTCGCGTTCGCGGGGCAGCACCAGCCGTGCCAGTAACTGGGCGCCGGGCCGATTGGCCTTCACCCAAACGCTTAGCGTCAGTTCCTGGAGCAACGCCGCTTTGCCAACGTCGTAGTAGTAGTGAATGAAAGTACCTTTGTCGGCGTGGAGGCGGATGTGTTCTGACTGCCGTCCGGAATGAGCCGTCTGGGTGCTGCGTTCGTGAGCCAACTCGCGATGCGTAGCATTGGCCAACCCCTTTTGCCAGGCCACTGTGGCCCCTTCAAAACCATCCCGATGAACCTCCAGCGTGCTTTGAGCGAATAGGCCTACGACCAGGGCTAGCGCCGTTAGTATCGTCGCCCCGCGTGTCATATTGCTTCCGTGCCCCCGTTTCGATTCCCTTTCCGCCAGCAGCCGGCCACTCGTTGCCCTGCGCTTATCCAATAGCGCTGCGCCGGCAATTCCTCCGAACCCATATATCAACCTTGACTGCTGAAGAAAAGATCAGCCTCTCTCACCGGCCGTCGCTAGGGCAGCAGTATCGCGAGCAGTCGGGCTGCGGGGAAGTGTCAATTCGCACAACGGTTGCGTTTGCTCACGGGGTGAAGAAGGCATGAACCATTCCGGTTGGCGCTGTACCAGGCGGACGAATTTGCTGCTGAGTTCGGGGTCAAACTGCGTGCCGCCTTGCCGTTCCAATTCTGCACAGGCATCTTGCCAACTTCTCGGACTGCGGTAGGGCCGAACACTGGTCATAGCATCGTAGGCGTCCACGATGGCCAGGATCCGTGCCAGGAACGGGATGTGCTGGCCTGCAAGGCCATCGGGATAGCCCTTGCCGTCCCAGCGTTCATGATGGTGTCGAATTGCCTGCAACACCAGAACATGCTTCAGCAGAGGGCGGACAATTTGTTCGCTCCAAACCGGGTGTTGAGCCACGAGCGATTCCTCCGAGGGAGATAGGGGTGCGGAATGGTGCAGCAACTGAACAGGAACGCCAAGCTTGCCGACATCGTGGAGTCGAGCGGCCAGGTCCAGGGCTGCCAAGTGCGGTGCCGTGAGACGGAGGAACCGCCCGAAGGTGCGCGCATATTGGCACACACGACGGCAATGGCTTGCCGTCGTTGGGTCGTACAGACTCAGCGCCGCGAGCAGTGTTTCGGAAGCCTGGACGGTTCTTTCGACTTGTTGACGCGCGGTTTGCTGCAATCGCTGTTGTAGTTCATGGACGTGGCGCCTCTGTTCGCGTTCATGTTGCACTCGCTGTACCTCTCGCATCAGCACCTGATGAAGTTCATCCGTGTCCAGAGGCTTACTGAAACAACGCACCACACCCATGCGCATGCAGCGGAGCAGGACTTCCTGGTTGACGCTCCCGCTCATTACCAGGCCAATCACTTCCGGCCATTCCTGGCGTACCTGTTCCAGCAGCCAAAAACCGTCGCGTCCGGGCAGAATGACATCGGCTAATACGAGGGGGGTAGGATGGCGACAGAACAAGCGCCAGCCCTCCTCAGCACTGGCTGCGCCTTGTGCAGGAATATGCCAATGTTCCAACAATCTTTTCAGCAATTCTTGAACGCCTCTGTCATCTTCCACCCAGGTCAATAAGGGCATAGCAAATGGCTCCTGTTGTTTGGCCAGGGGCACCAAGGCAGAAAAGCGGCGTCAATAAGCACAAAGCACAACCTTCATAGTTGTCCGCACCGTTAGCGCACTAATGCCTTGTCAGGTCGTTGTTCTCCACTCCTTGCAGTGGCATGGCACAGCACCACCTCCATCATGAGCTTTCCATTCCCAAACCTATCTGCTCAAACCTACTACTTACAACTGTGGTATTTCTCACCGGTAGTCCGGCAAACTTGCTGCTGAGCGTCTCTAGTGATCCGAACGTAGCGATTATGACGGAAGGATGGTCTTACGGCTCACCTGAAGCGGCAGCGAATTCGTCATAAGAAACAAAGGCCTCAATTTCCGCATGCGTCCCAAGGAAAGTTTTTCGACCGGTAGAAGTCTTGGCTGCGTCGCTGAGCCGATAGCAATATCAGGACATGGAGGAAATGCGCATGCAGGGAAGGTGGCTTGGCTCGCCCTTAACGTGTTGGCTTGCTGCGTTAGCCCTGGTCCAGGGATGTCATTGCTCAGGATGGTACCATTATCATAATTGCCATGTTTACCTCGGTGCTCCGCCGGGCGCGAAAACTTTCGGGTTCGGTTATTGGACAGGCTGGCCCTACTACTCAGTTGGAGCTTATGCCCCTTCTTGGGGATCACCAACAGTTTCACCTCAGTATGCGTTGTACTCTCAATGGAGCGAGGACAGCACGACTCCCAGCTATGAGACGGCACCGATGCCCCGTTTGCATGGCGAAACAAGCAAACCGTCTGTCACGGGCGAGGACATCCCAATCCCTCCACCCCGAAAAGTGCCCGCGCCATCTGAATCTGTGCCCCCGCCACGTGGCCCCCCCGGGGGCCCGCCCGCCGACTCGGCGACGCGCCGCGCCGCCCCAGACCTGCACGCGGCCGAGCCCGG
>JANWVZ010000079.1 GCA_025056555.1 Gemmatales bacterium
ATGCCAGTCTTTGACTGTTTCGGCACCGAGATCGGGAACTGCCGAAAGCTACTCAGGATTGTTCGCAACGATCTGTCGGTTAGGAAGGTCCTAACCAGGTGCTTTAACAAAGTTTTGTTGGCCTAGGTTGGCCGATTGATACTCGCTACAATTGTCCAGTCTGTTCTAATGAAGCTGCTTTTTTCTAAGCATTTGGGAGATCCCTGACCGTTATGTTCCAGAACGGCCGGGGAATGACTGGCGTATAGTGCGTTGCTTAAGGAACCTAGATGCAGAAATTACCGCTCCGATGCACCATTTGCACCATAGATGCGGAAAGAATTACCTATCCGCAAGGCGTTGCAGCAGAAACTGCCGGGCTTGCTCGAGAACCGGGTCGGTCTCGGCCTTGAGCAGGCGGGTGCGCAGATAGAGATAGTTGTCGGGGTCTATAGTACTGCCTGAGGAGCCGAACGTGGCAGTGCTCTGGTCAAAGCGTTGACGCATGTGCTCAAGATGGCGCGACGGCCAGAGACTGTCGCGGAGACGACGACTTAGCAAAAGCTCCTGCTGACGGTCCTGACTCAGGGGGATGACTATATCGGGCGTAACTCCCCAGGTATCCTCTTCCTTAGCGGTGCGGAAACGGTGAATGTTCTGGCCAGAGGGTCGCAGATACTCGGCAGTAGTGAGTTTTATGGCATGAGTATTGGGGGGTAAGGGAATAATGGTCTGCACACTGGCTTTGCCGAAAGTCCGCTGGCCGAAGAGCGTGGCGCGACGATTATCCTGGAACGCAGAAGCCAGGATTTCACTGGCACTGGCACTTTGGCTATCAATGAGCAGGGCGAGCGGCAGGTCATGAAACGTGCCCGGCGCTACTTGCCATTGGCGCCAGATGCTCTCGCGGAGGTGCCCTGCGCGATAGGTTTCCTCCAGACGGCGGCGTCCCCGCACGGTTACTATGGGACTGTTCGGAGGCAGGAATAACTCGGCAATTTCGATGGCGGTTTCCAGCCGACCGCCGGGATTACCGCGCAAATCCAGGATCAGGCCACGCAACCCTTGAGGCCGCAAAGCCATCAAGGTAGTATACAGTTCGCTGGAAGTGGTGGGATTAAACGATTCTAAGCGTAGATAAGCTAAGCCGTGGGACTTATCGAGCCAGAACGTCCAATGCCCGTCGGGATCGCGATCTAAACCCAGGACGTTTTCGATAGGAATATCGCTCCGTGCGATTTCCACGGTGCGGGGTTGAGATTCGCCCCAGGGTCGAATAGTAATACGCACATTGGTTCCGGGAGGCCCCTTAATCCGATGCACCGCTTCTTCAAGACTGGTTATTTTCTCCCCATTCACCTCCAAAATGATGTCCCCACTGCGCAGCCCGGCACGGAAAGCAGGCGTATCGGGCATAGGAGATTGCACCATTAACTGACCAGTTAACGGATGCGTTCCCAATTGTACACCAATTCCCCCGAAATGCCCTTGCTCTAACTCCCGAAACCGCCGGAAGGATTCCGCAGCGATATAAGAGCTGTGTTCGTCCAGTGCCTGAAGAACGGCTTCTAAAGCATGTTCTAATAATCGTTGACGATCGTCGGCCTCTAAGGTGTGGACATAGTTTTCTTCCACCAGTCTCAGTGCTCGGGCAAAGATGGCCAGGTGCGGCGCCATCGTTTCATCTGCCCCTGGAAAACCGCGAACGAATTGTAAAGGCCCATGCGGCGGCAATAAGCTGGCTCGCGCAAACATCCAGGCGACCGCACTGACGCCAAGTACAACCATCAGCCAGATATAGTTATGTCGTGACATAGGAAGAGCTCCGTGCCGCACGCTCCTGCCTGGTAAGCAACCATTATACGAAAGAACTGTCAAGAATTCATGAACTGGAAAATGTCCAGCGAAGTGGTTGCCTCAAAGCCGAGGCTTTCTCGAAACACCTCAGATGAGCGGCGCCAGCACCGAGAAATCAAAAGCTTATTGGCTCATCGGGACTTAGCCAACGTGCCAGGTACGTATGCACCAACTTCCGCACCCCTGGGAAGGACCGCAGCTGCCTGTGATCATGACTCTCCGTGGAGCGAAGAAACACGAATTATAGGTACGCAATATAAGCAGAATAGCCTCTAAGCTCTATAAACGAGGTAAATAAGGCCTTAGGTTTGACTATAAACGCTAGAGCGGCACTTAGTAAACCCAAGTGAAGGCGAAAATATACTGGACGTCCATTTGCCGACTAAATTGGTTGATCGGGAAATTGATACCAAAACGAAGCTCTGCACTTTCAGTAAGGGCATAATTGACACCGGTGAGGAGTTGCAAGTAGGTGAAACGGTCACCAGAAAGCTCCGTTTGCCCATTGAATTCGAGCAACAGACTGACCAGTCCTTCCGGATAGGCTGGTCCGACGGGGGAGATGATCCCATCCTCACCGTTATGGCTGTGGTGATGGTTGTGGTTGTCATGATGGTGCGCGTGAAAATGATGGAAGTGAGGGGGAATAAGGCGTGGACCGAGGAAGGAGTGAGCATAGACCACCGTGTAAAGCAGGGTGGTGTCGCCGCTTTCCAGGCCGACTTCAGGGCCGAAATTGAGATGAATCTGGTTCCAATTACGCCAGGGAACGAAACGCCAGCTGCCAATATCCTGCCAGGTGGTCAGAAACGGCGATATGGTAGTTTCACCACGTCCCAAGCCGCGGCTTTCGTCGCCGGTGGGAAAGGTGAACAAGATATTGCTCGCCAGGAAGAATCGTTCGCTCTCGATCCAGACGATGCGCGGAGCAAATTCCATATCGGCGAAGCCGGTTTGGTGCCCTGCAGGGTCTTCTAATCCGAGAAAGGGAGCGGCCAGGACGAAGCCGAAGCGGCGTGTCAATCCCCAGTCGAGGTGGACTTCGAGTTCATGCTCATCCACGGGAGAGCCTTCCGCGTTTTTGGTGAACTTGTAAAAGAAGAACAGATCGCGGTGAATCTGGGCGGGTTCGATGGTGAATGGGTGAACCCAGGGAGTGCCGCGCGGGCTGCGGTGCGTATCTACCACCGGCCCGAAGAAAAGATCGCGAAGGAAGCCTTCACTGGGAGGGGGCTGCCAGGAGTAGGGGCGATAATTGTCCTGAGGTTTCCACCAGTCGGGCGGGTAAGGATCCACGTAACGATAACGGCTGGGCGGAACGTAGGCAGCGTCTTCGGGTCCCCAAAAAGCCGAGAAACGCGGCCTGCTCGCCGGGGCACTCGAGTGGTCGTGATGGTGACGATGCTCGGTTTCTGAGGACACCTGTTCCGATGACGAGGTCTGAGCCAACCGTGCTTCAAGCTGGCGGATCCGCTCTTTGAGAGCTGCATTCTCGCGGAGTAACTCTTCAATGGATTGACCGACGAGGGCCGAATTAGGGATAATCCAACTGGTGAGAGGAGCCATCCATACGATGAGTGCCTTACTAAGAATAGCGACCCGATGCCTGCACGTAGCAGTGTACGACATAGAGACCCTCCGTGGCTCGACCAGGCAGCTCCCGGACTGCATTGCCCTGGGGGTGAAGTTATACGAAATATCGTCGCTGCCATAGCATAGCTTGACTGCAAGGATTAGCACCTGAGTGAATGCAGGTTGGTCAGGCAACAATCCGCAGGAAAAATCGGCAGGTTCAGCACCGCGTGGTCGTGCCCATACTGACGAAGGCCCCGAAACGACCTGCTAAGCCCGGAGAGAAGTGAGCCAGGGGCGCGGAAGCAAATACTGTATCCGCAAACGGAGCGGCACGAAGTTGATAGGACTCCACCCACACAGGAAAAGTCGTCCAGGGCGCGTGTTCAAAGTTACCGGCCAGCAACGTTCCTTGTCGGTCTCGCGCTAGCAGGTGGTAGCGCTCCAGTAACCAACTCCCGAGCGAACCCTGATGCATCGGTTGTTCCGACCAGGAAAACCGAATGTGAAACTCCAAGAAACAGGCTTTCCGGCATCGGGCGTAGGCGAGACCAGCTGAACCGCGAAGCTGATAATGAACTGTCGCTGAGGCGTAAGGAATGGGCGTGAACCAACGGGCCACTTGGGCAGCCCAATGATGGTGGGCGTGAACGCTGAAAAACCAGATACCGCGCAGTGCGCCACAGCGGACATAGGTGCGGAGATTCACCTGAGCAAAGCGCAGGCGTGGCCAGGGAGAAAAGGTCGCCCCTGCTTGCATCTGAAGCAACACCAGGCTGATCCAAGCCTGCTTGTCATACTCATCCACTTCGAGACAGGCCGGCAAATGCGGCCGGATTATATCGGATGAAACAGGCCAGTGCAGGAAAAGGACGCCACGCAAATGTTGTTGCCACATGATTTTCTTCTCGCTTTCGGCACAGGGATTTCTTATACTAGATAAGAAAACTTGGCGAAATGGTGCCGACAAGAGCCCCGGCACGCGGGGCGGCATCGTGGCGGCAAGCCTCTTGCAGGATGGAAGCAGGCCATGTCCTCGCCGATTACCAGCGCCGAGTTTCTGCTGCTTGTGCGCAGGAGCGGCTTGATCGGGGATGAACTCCTCGATGCCTACTGGGAGTATCTGAAGTTACAGAGAATCGCGCCCGACTCAGCGAAGGCGCTGGCCGAACGGATGGTGCAGGATGGCGTGTTGACAAAGTTGCAGGCGAGCCAGCTCTTGCAGGGCAAGTACCGCGGTTTCCTGGTAGCCGGTAAATACAAACTGCTGGAATTGCTCGGTTCGGGAGGGATGGGCAGCGTGCTGTTGTGTGAGCATGTGTTCATGGGTCGGCTGGTGGCCCTGAAGATTTTGCCCATCAACGCCAATGACCCGGGCGCTGTGGAACGCTTTTACAGGGAAGCCCGAGCCATCGCCGCTTTAGATCATCCCAATATCGTTCGTGCCTATGACGTAGACCGCAATGACAAGGTGCACTTCCTGGTGATGGAATATGTAGATGGTATCAGTCTGCATCAGTTGGTGAAACGCCACGGGCCGCTCGAGATTCGTCGCGCGGCTCATTACGTCGCTCAGACTGCCGCAGGTTTGGAACACGCCCATCAAAGCGGCTGGGTGCACCGGGACATCAAGCCGGGTAACCTGCTGCTGAATCGCCAGGGGGTCGTGAAGATTCTCGACATGGGGCTGGCCCGCTTTTTTGAAGAGGATTATGAGTTGACCCGGCGTTACGATGAAAATGCCGTGATCGGCACTGCGGACTATATCTCCCCGGAGCAAGCCACAGCACCGCATGAGGTGGATATTCGCTCAGACATTTACAGTCTGGGAGCGACGTTTTATTTCCTGCTCACCGGTCGAGCGCCGTTTGAAGAGGGCACGGTGGCGCAAAAACTGTTATGGCATCAGGTCCGGAAACCGCTGCCCCTGCGTTCGCTCCGGCCGGAGGTGCCCGCGGCAATGGAGGCAGTGGTCGAAAAGATGATGGCCAAGTCCCGACGCGAACGCTTCCAGACACCGAAGGAAGTGATCGGAGCACTTTCGGCGTGGACCTGGGCACCGGTCGCGCCGCCGAGCGATGCCGAGATGCCGCCCAAACGGAAGGATGCCCAGGCTATTCTGCGACGCATCGCGCAGCGGGTGCGGGACTGGCAGGTGCGATCCGCTAAGGACGCACCAGGAGGCGCCAGCGCGGCTGGCGTACCGGCGGGCGCGGTCTTCGAGCATCGGGAAGTTGCTCAGCCCACTTCCTCGGAGCACGGACCGAAAGATGGCGAATCCATCTTAGGAGAGGCCGCGGAGGCTCAAACCCTCCTGAGCAGCGCACCCACAGTCAGCGACAAAGCGAAGGGTACCGGCAATCTTCTGGCCCCTGGAGAAACCGGTCCAGCGGCGACTGCGGCTGAGGGCAATACCGAGACGGAGAGTTCGCAGATAAATCAGCAACTGCCGAAGGAACCGTTGCTTGACCCCAGTCCTGCCGCGGCAGTTGAGATTGCTCCGCCGGCAGGTTCTTCTCAATAGCGCCAAATCAAGTCCAGAGTTAGCCGCCAGTCAAGAATGTCTTTGCTCTTGGTCAAGGGGAACTCGAAAGCTGCGCCTGCCTGGAGTTGTTCGCCGAGAATCTTGACACGGCCTCCCACGCCCATCGTAACTATGTCTTCGCCGCCCGCGCCAGTGCTGCCGAAATTGAACAAGTCTCCCCCTTCAAAGTTAGCCACGAGAACCTGGCCACCGCTGGTGTAATGGAACCAGTTGACTTCAATGAATGGATAGAGGATACGGTAAAACTCATAATCAGCATGCAGGCTCACAAAGAAGGAATCGCTGCGGTCTGAATCGAACCCAGCGCGATAGCCGATCGCCCCCAGAAAGTGCAGATTGTCCAGCAGTTCCTTCCCGAAGGTAAGGTAAGGCACGACCGAGCCACTGCCCGTACTCTGGAAGACGTCGCCACCGCCCGCGGGGATTTCAAAGTGCACACCGAAGGCAGCGAGGATGTTGGCGGCGTCATCTCGCCAGAACGTCAGCTTGGGGCCAAGGATGATCTCAGCAAAACCGATTTCGTCGCCCAGCGGGGAAGGAGGGTCGGGTTGAAATGCGATGAAACCGAGCTTCGGCATGACCACGGAGAATCGTTCGTTCAAAGCCACTCGACCTTGCAGTGCGAACATCTGAATGTTGCCCCCGGCAAACAAGGGGTTTCCTTTCGGTGTGTTCTGATAAAGGAATACAGGACGCAATTCCGTTAGAGCCCGCGGGTCCTCAAAGAAAAATGGATTGGTCACGGGCGAAATGAATTCATCAAAGGCGTGGTCGCTTTGAAACGTATTCCTGATGTGGAACCACTCCCAGTATGGCCCGAGTCCGGAATCGTGCCCCCAGTGGCTGAACCATCCCCGGGGAGTTGCCGCGCTGGTGCCAGCGTGCGGCGGTGAGTAAGATGCGGGAACACCGCTCAAGTAATTCTCATCCACGGCCCCTCGAATGACACTCGGCGTAGCCGGTCTGGAAGTCCGCGGCTCACGCCCTGTCAGTTCCTCCTCGGAGGGGGAGCCGGAAGCCGCGGGAGGCGGGGAAATACTTAGGCCACTACGCTGGCTCCAATCCCCGGACCACGCCTGAGCGCCTGAATTAGTCGCGGTAGATTTGCGCGGCAAGCCGAGAGTAACTTGGGCAGGCGGCGCCTGCGATGGCGTATTAGCGCTGCCGACACGCAGGGAGATTTCCGATGCCGAAACCACTCGTCCCTGGCGTGGCACACCGAGCATGGCCCCATGCTGCGCCTGCAGCTTGTCGGCGGTCAGCCCTCCGGCCAAGAAGGCAACCAGGAACAGGAAGCAACTTTGGCACGGCTTTCCCTGCATGTCCGTATCCCTCCCGCATGTTTCCGATGCTCACAGCAACACTGGCTCAGGGCTTCGCTTCAAGGAATCGGCCTGGACGCGATGCGCGCGTAAGCAAATGAACAGGCATCTCCATCCCAGACGCGCTGACCGGCCATGTCTTTCATCCAAGCCCTATGTGCGGCAAGTCAGGAAAAGTCAACGCCCGTCGTAATTCCAGGCTAACCGGTCTGTCGGCGGGCCAGAGCCATGTACCAGTCGCCGAAGGCCACGGCCGGTATCAGCCAGTTTTTGGCGGCAGCCGCCAGCATGGCCACGGCTTGTGTCTGCCACAGCCGCGTTTCCGCTGGGGCAAAACCCGGCTCAGACGGTAGGATGGCCAGTCGCGCGGGTGGATAACACAGCAGAGGGATTTCCAGACGTTCGGCACATTCTTCAAACAGAGCACAGCCCGGATCGCCTTGTACGGTTGCCAGGGCAGTCAGGCTGGCCCAGGACAGGCCGTGCGCCTCGCACATCTGCTGCACGGCTTCCTCGAATTCATCCACGTTGCCCGTATCGGGACCGCTCAGTCCCATCGTCAGGGTGCGCGGGCGATAGAGCAGCGTCGGCGGAAAGTCGGCGAGCGGAAACAAACGGTCGCTGATGACCACCAGGAAATCCACCAGCGCTGCCTCCGACCAATCCGCTAACGGCAACCAATCGTCGGGCGGCCCATCCGAGGGTGTCCACCAGTCCGTGCGACCGGCATCCTGGAATACGCCAATCTTTGCGCCACGAGTCCGCGCCTGCTCCAACTGGCTCAGTGACACGCCCTGGCGACGCCAACCCCAACGTTGCGCACACTGCTGAAGACGTCCAAGCATGGTCCAAGTCCTCGGAATGATCCGCGGTCGGTTGTTTTTATATAGTAACGTACACGTCGTCGGCACCTTACAGCGGTCGAATGGGAACCGACGGGAGCCAAGAGATGGCCCACGTCCGCTTTCAGGTGGGCGATCTGACAGCCGTCATCGGCGACAATGAGGGATATGCCGAGCATCGCGCCGGGTATAACGGCCTGCACTGGCTACAACACCGCAGTGATGCAGAGTCGGTTTTTGTACCGGGAGTAGCAGGTCTGAATTTTGAGCATATCTTCGATGGCGACCAGGAACTCCGCGATGCCGCTGGCGAACGCCGTGTCTTCTTTGAACCTCGACGCAGTCCAATGCGTTTACGGCAGTTAGCGGAAGATACCGTGGAGTTATATCAGCCGGCCACGCCCACGTTTCACCTGGAAAGTTGGACGGTATTTCGGCTGGTGGCCCCCGCTGCCGTGGATTTCTGGTTCCGCTGTCGGCCGCAGCAGCATAGCTTTCGCTATGGCTACATCGGGCTGTTCTGGGCCAGCTATATCAACGCTCCCGAAGACCGAAGCATGTATTTTCGCCATCGTGGCCAGTGGCAGCAATTGTGTTCTCAACGGCATAATCTGCACAGCACAGTAGTCCATCAGGACAGCCGACTGGAGTTGCAATTCACGCCTCAGTTACCTTCGTCCTTGTACCAGAACCTTTCGCCTCTGCGTTTCGACGAGCCTTTTTTCTACGGTCGGGTACGTGACCTGGTGCTGATATTCCTGTTTGATTTTCCACAGTGGCGCGAGGGTCAGCCCGAACTGCGGCTCACCCATTCTCCCAGCGGCGGGGGATACAATAAGCAAAAAGAGACGGCCAATCCTGCGTGGGATTTTCAATGGGTGATTCCCCGTTACGAGGTAATGCGGGAGTATCGGCTGCGCGGGCGCCTTATCTGTCGGCCACGATGTTCGCGTCAGGAAATCCACCATGAGGTGCAAACATGGCTCAGGAATCGCGACCAATTGACGCCCTGGAAGTGGAGCTCAAATACTCCGTAAGCGACTTCCAGATGATTCGCGCGGCTCTGGAAAGATTAGGAGCCCTCGGGGCTTCGCTGGACTGGGAGACAGACATCTACTACGCTGCACCAAACCGTCCCTTCGAGCAAACGGATGAGGCGCTGCGCCTGCGGCGAAGTCGAGACCGACTCTGGTTAACGTATAAAGGCCCGCGGCTCGACCCTCACAGTAAATCGCGCCGCGAAGTCGAGGTCGAATTGCATTCTTCAGCTTTCTTTGATCAGGCGGGAATCCTACTGGAACATCTGGGTTATTTTCCGATCACCTCGCTCTACAAGGAACGCACCAGGTTCCACCTGCCCTGGGAGGGTTACGAGGTTACGGTGTCGCTGGATAACGTACACCAGGTAGGCACGTTTGTGGAGTTGGAAACCCGTGTGCCTGAAACGAAGCTGGCCGAAGCGCGACGCGCGCTGGCACGCTTGGCCGCTTCTCTCGGTCTAAAGGACCCGGAACGCCGATCTTACCTGGAGCTTTACTGGGATCGGCTCCATCAACTGCCCCCCAATGACTTGGGGCCGTTCGTCTAGCCGTCGCCAGCGGATTCCTTGCCGCCATCCTTCTGCAGGCCGTAGGCGTGAATCTTCCGGTCTAAGGTCGAACGTTCGATGCCGAGAATACGAGCCGCCTGGCTTTTGTTCCAACGGGTATGTTCCAAAGTGGCCAGGATATGACGTTTTTCTAATTCCTCCAGGGTGATGGGTTCATAAACCGGCTGAGGCGCTTCTGCGGGAACCGCCTCGGGACGAACCGGCGCCAGCCAGATGTCGTCGGCGTCGAGGGTGTGATGATGACTGAGGACGACCGCCCGCTCGATGACGTTCCGCAATTCCCGCACGTTGCCCGGCCAGTTGTGTTCCTGGAGCTTTTTCAGGGCGGCGGGCGTGAAACCACGAAGACGTCGCCCCATCTGCTGGGCAAATTGTCGCAGGAAGAAATCAGCCAGTAACGGAATGTCTTCGCGGCGCTCCCGTAACGGCGGCACCATAATCTCAATCACCTGCAGGCGATAATAAAGATCCAAACGAAAGCGGCCCGCCTGAATAGCCTCTTCCAGGGAACGATTGGTAGCGGCAACGACCCGAACATTGACGCGAATCGGTTGTGATCCGCCGACCCGCTCAAAGGGGTGCCCCTCCAGGATACGCAACAGTTTGGCCTGGGCGCTCGGCGTCATCTCGCCGATCTCGTCCAGGAAAATGGTTCCCTGATGTGCTGATTCAAACTTCCCGATTTTGCGTTCTGTGGCTCCGGTAAAGGCGCCTTTTTCATGTCCGAATAACTCACTTTCCAGGAGCGACTCGGCCAGCGCAGCACAGTTCAGGCACACAAACGGTTTGCCGGCGCGAGAACTGCACAAATGGATGGCGCGGGCCACCAATTCCTTGCCCACACCGGTTTCGCCCCGAATCAGCACGGTGGCGTCCGAACGGGCTGCCAGCTGAATCTTCTGCTTGACTTCCTGAATACCAGGACTTTCGCCGACCAGGCGGACCTCCTGCAGCACCTGATCGCGCAACCGCTTGTTTTCCTGGGCTAACTCCTGCTGCCTGCGGACCGCTTGCCAGGCGACGGCTAGCTGCTTCCCCAGAGCCACGGTAACATCCAGATCCTCGCTGGTCAGTGACTTCAGCGGATCCAACACGCATACCAGAATGACCAATTCCACCCGGTCGTGAATCACCACCGGAGCACAAACCAATGCCGAGATCGGGCCAGAACCGCTGCGGCTCTGGGGCAGGCGGGGATTGTCGCGATCCGTGAGCTGAAGGCGGCGCGGATGTTCAGCAAAAATTGCCTCTCGAGTTTTGAGTACCTCCTGAAGCACAAAGTCCGGCATCCTTGGACAGACTCCGCCCAGCGTCCTTTCCTGATGAGCCAGCACGCTGGCGCGCCCTTCCTGGAGTTCATACAACACCGCGGCGTCTGCCAGGGTCGCCTCGAGCAGACCGTTGAGCACCACTCGCGCCAACTCGGTTTCGTTCGTGGCCATGCCCATTTCCAGCGCCAAGCGATAAAGCAGCGATAAGTCGCGGCTAATACGCTGGCGGTTGGCCAGTATGGTAGGTGGTTCGGCTATGTCCTGCTCGGACAGGTCGGGCAAATCTGTCAGTTCGTAGCGTGTGCGACCCAGACGCCTTCGGATCAGCAAACGCTCCTCGCCTACCGGCACCGGCATTTCCCGTGTCTGCTCCAACTGATCCAACCGTTCCACAAAAACCAGTCGGGTTCGCCCAATCTGAACTTCGTCGTTAGGGCAGAGAGCATATTCGGCCGTCAGCAATTGTCCGTTGACCCGCGTACCATTCAAGCTACCGCAGTCCCGAATGCGCCAACCGCCCTCGCGATAATAGACTTCCGCATGTTGTCGGCTGCACAGGTCGTCTGCCAGCACAATCTCGCTGGTCTTGGCGCGTCCGATTAAATGCCGGTGTGCCGGCTCCAGGGGATAAACGTTCCCCAGGCCGTCGTGTCTGCGGACTACCAGATAAGCGGTTCGCTCGCTGCCCATAGACTTGGCTCGCCTGAAAGCCTCTGGGACCCTCCTCACTTCATTCTAGCTTCCTGACCGACCGGCGTTGGTTATCAGGTGGCGATGTTCCTGCATGATGCAACGGTTCTGCACTACGGTCATGCCAGCGGCGCGCGCTTGTTCAGCCGCGGCATTGTTGACGATCCCCAGTTGTAACCACATCACCTTCGCTCCGAGTTGCTGAGCCTGCGCCACAATTTCGGGCACCGCTTCCGGCCGCCGAAACACCACCACACCATCAGGTCGTTCAGGCAACTCCGTCAATTCCCGATAGGCCTTCTGACCCAGCACCTCAGTTATGTTCGGATTTACCGGGAAGATACGGTAACCGTGCTGCTGCAAGTAAGCGGCCACTCGATAACTGTCCCGTTCCGGTTTGTCGGAAACACCTACGATGGCGATGCTGCGCATCTGTTGCAGAAGCCGACGAATTTCCTCCGAAGTCGGATTCCCTTGGGGCAGCTCACACAGTGGGCTATCTCGGTCAGTGGCCCCTGGCGATTCTGGACTCATCGGTTCCTCCTACTGAAGTTCCGCGAAATGCTGGCCGTTGCCTCAATAGGCCTCTGCTAGTGTATTACAATGACATGCCGTCCATTGCAACACACCGACGACCGGACGATCACCAGCTTAGTCCGGAACGTCCTGGATGGTGAGCGGAAACCACTCCGATGGTTAGTCCTCTCCGTGACCAGCCCGGTACGGCGGCGGAGGTACTGGGCTTAGACATTGGCGGAGCCAATCTCAAGGCTGCCACCTCGAAGGGGCTAGCCCGTTCCGTGGCTTGGCCGTTGTGGCGCGATCCTGCTGGTCTGGCTTGGCAACTTGGGCATTTGCTCCGCGACTTCCCGATCATTTCCCGAGTCGCGCTCACCATGACCGCGGAACTGTGTGACTGTTTTCCGGACAAAGCCAGTGGCGTTCGCCATGTGCTTCACGCGGTACGCCAGGCGCTGCCCCAGGCTGAAATTGCCGTTTGGACTCACGAGGATTGCTTTGTATCCCTGGAAACAGCTGCCGAGGCTCCGCTGTCCGCGGCGGCTGCTAACTGGCGCGCCTTAGCCTACCTGGTCGCAGACCGAATTATCCCCTTGTGGACTTCCAAAACTGGTTCTCCACCCAAGCCCTACGCCAAAGAAGAGCACACCGCCGCCTCCTCCACCCCCCGTATGCGGACATCCGCCTCCTGGCAGTTGCTCTTGGACATCGGCTCAACCACGACCGACCTGGTTCCCCTCCAGGCCGGCCGACCCGCTACTCCCTGTCGTACCGACTGGGAACGTTTGCAACGGGGGGAGTTGCTCTATCTCGGAGCGCGTCGTACACCTTTGTGCATGCTGGCGGCTTCGGTCTCCTGGCAAGGACATTCCTTGTTCACCGCCGCCGAATTCTTCGCGGATGTTTATGATGCTTTCCTGATCCTCGGTCTGGTCCCCGAGCGACCCGATTATGGCATGACGGCTGATGGGCGACCTGGCACTCGTTCGGCTGCGCGTCAACGGCTCGCTCGCATGTTCTGCGCTGATGCCGACGAAGTATCCGACGACGCCTTACTGGCCCTGGCGCGAACCGCACTGAACACCTGGCAGTCACGGTTTACTCAAGTCTGGCAGGCGCAGGTGGAAAGGTTCGGCTCTGCTCCCGATTGCGTGATCCTGGCAGGCGAAGGCGAATGGCTGGCTCGACATTGCCTGGCCGCCATGCACTACCACGGATTTATCCTCTCGCTGAACGACCTTCTTGGTTGTGCCCTGTCTCAGTGCGCTTGTGCCTACGCCGTCGCCTGGCTGTTGGCCTCGCGCGACCAGGTGTGACTGGACATCCTTCGCTCCGTTCGCTGGTCACAGTAACAGCTCTGGCCTTCTCAAACGACGGATAATCCCATTTGTTTCTCTCCCGCTGGCAGATCGCGAACCCGATGAGGCCGACTGGTCCAGGCGAACTTGTGCGCAGCAGTGCATGAGCCAGGAGTATAACGAACTCGCTTGCTCCGCCCGTGCTATCAGTACGGAAGTATCACTAAGCCATGTTGCGTGAGGCCAGAGTACATCGAGCTTGACTTCTCCGACTTGGCCATCCTCAGTGATATGTCGCTGCTATGGTGCGTGACGCCGGGGCATGTCGAACTCGCTTGCTCCGGCGCGCGACACTGACTTCTTCACAAAGAGGAGATCGCCCGCCCATTCGAGCCGCATCACTCCGAAAGTCCTTCCCCTAATCCTGCTTACCTCATAAATCGCCAACGGCCTCCGAGTGAATCGCTTCAGACCCTGAGGACGGATGACGTTCGTATCGGAACTAATCTGGCGGGGGTTCTCTGGGAGGCGTCTGTCGCAAAGCCTCTGAGCTGGACGCTTTTTCACACGGAAGAGATGAGTTACCTGAAAATCGCGCCTTGCCTATCGCCGTGGACGGCCTGTCTTGGTATCAAGTTGGATAGTACCCCTGAAAGGATTAGAGCCTTCGCTTTCATGACAGGAGACGCGAGCAAGCCATCCACGAGGAGGTAGGACAATGCGATGCGGCATAGCACCATGGCCGATGTTCGTGCTGACGCTAATCCTGATTAGCTCGGTTTCCGTTTATTGCCCGGCCGCCGATCCTCCTGCGGCCACCGACCTGCCTGAGCTCGGCAAAGCCATTCGCGCCCTGGTGGATAAGGATTACCCCTACCTCGATGCCCTTTATAAGCACCTTCATGCCCATCCTGAGCTTTCGTTTCAGGAAAAAGAAACCGCTGCCCGTTTGGCCAAAGAGATGCGGCAAATTGGCTTTGAGGTGACCGAGAACGTCGGGAAGACAGGACTGGTATGTGTGCTGAAAAACGGCTCCGGGCCGGTGATCCTGGTGCGCACTGACATGGACGCGCTGCCCATCGTCGAACGGACGGGATTGGGTTACGCCAGCCAGGTGCGAGTGCGTAATGCTGAAGGTCGCGAAGTAGGCGTCATGCACGCCTGCGGACACGATGTGCATATGACCTGCTGGATAGGGACTGCCCGGGTACTGGCCCAATTGAAGGATCGCTGGAAAGGCACGCTGGTGTTCATCGCGCAGCCCGCAGAAGAAATCGGTGGCGGTGCCCGTGCCATGCTGGAAGACGGTCTGTTTAAGCGGTTTCCTAAACCCGATTACGCGTTAGCTCTGCATTGCGACGGGCAGGCACCCTACGGCACCGTGAATTACACCGAAGGCCCAAGCTTGGCCAACGCCGACGCGGTGGACATTATCGTCCGCGGCAGAGGAGGGCACGGAGCCGCACCGCACCAAACCATTGATCCTGTTGTAATCGCGGCCCGTATCATCCTCGACCTGCAGACGATTGCCAGCCGGGAAACTGATCCTCTCGATGCCGTCGTTGTCAGTGTCGGGGCCATACATGGCGGCACGAAACATAACATCATTCCTTCCGAGGTGCACCTGCAATTGACAGTGCGCACCTTCAAGGACGCGACACGCCAGCACGTGCTCGAGGCCATCGAGCGTATCGCCAAAGCGGCGGCCCAGGCGGCTCGGGCTCCGGAACCGATAGTCCGTGTGCATCCCGGCGAATTCACCCCCTCTTTAGTCAATGACATTCCCCTGACGCGACGGACTGTTGCTGCTCTCAAAGCCGTACTGGGTGAGGACAAAGTTCTGCCGCGCCCTCCGGTCATGGGGGCCGAAGATTTCAGCCGTTACGCGCAAGCCGGTGTCCCCGTGTGCATGTTTCGCATCGGCACGGTTGAACCTCAGCGGATCGAGGAAGCCCGCCAAGGCGGACGCCCTCTGCCTTCCCTGCACTCGGATGAGTATTACCCCATTCCGGAACCGACCATCAAAACAGGCGTGTTGGCCATGTCCGTGGCGGTACTCAATCTCCTGGCTCGCTAGATTGACACTGATCTGGAGCAAACCATGCGCTGGGGCGAACTGACTTGGCCGCAATTACGAGCGGTACCGCGCGACCAGGTGGTGGTGGTAGTGCCGATCGCGGCGTGTGAACAACATGGCCCGCATCTTCCGACACTTACGGATACCATTTTGTGCACCGCCGTTGCCGACAACCTGGAAGCCCGGCTGCCCAATCAGGTTCTGCTGTTGCCGACACTGTGGCTCGGTGCCAGCCACCATCACCTGCCGTTCGGCGCTACGCTCTCGCTGGACGCCCTCGAACATGCAGCACTGCTGACTCAGCTGCTGCGTCCGGTGCTTCGGGAAGGCTATCGGCGACTGCTTATCCTTAATGGCCACGGCGGGAACATAGATACCAT
>JANWVZ010000007.1 GCA_025056555.1 Gemmatales bacterium
CTGGACAACGACGTGTTGACGCTCGGTTTCGCTCGCCGAGCTACCGCCTACAAACGCGCCGACCTGCTCCTGACAGACCTGGAACGCCTCCGCCACATCGCCCAGAACGTTGGCCCTTTCCAGGTGATCTATTCTGGTAAGGCTCACCCTCAAGACCACGAGGGTAAGGAAATAATTCGTCGCGTCATTCAGGCGGGACGGGCTTTGTGGCCGGTAGTCAAGGTGGCCTATTTAGAAAACTACGATCTTCAACTGGCCCGCTCTCTGGTGAGCGGCGTGGACGTGTGGCTCAACACGCCGCAGCCACCACTGGAAGCTTCCGGAACCAGTGGCATGAAAGCGGCGATCAATGGCGTGCCGAGCCTGAGTATCTTGGATGGGTGGTGGATCGAGGGACATATCGAGGGAATCACCGGCTGGGCCATCGAAACGGACTTGTCATCTGAGTCGAGCGACCGCTACCGCGACGCGCAGGCACTCTATCATAAACTGGAACAAGTGGTTATTCCTGTGTTTTATCATCATCGAGAACGCTTCCAAACTGTGATGCGGCATGCGATCGCGCTCAACGGCTCATTCTTCAACACCCATCGCATGCTCCACGAATATGCCGTCAAAGCCTACTTCCGCTGAGTTCTTCAACCAGTTTAGGGCACAGGTTGTTAGAACGGTTTGACTACCGTGCTTGTAATAAGCCGCAGCTCAACGTGCACTAACCAGCCCCGCTTCAGGTTTTCCAATCCCTCAGGCTTGAGAAAAGACCAAACAAGGAAGCTTTTCCGCGATATTAGCCCTATGAGAGCCGTTGAACCTGTACTAAACCGCCCAAATGTGCAGACAAGCACCGTCGGACTAGATTTCTAGTGTGCTTATGTTTTTCTTGTTTGAAAAAATAGAGGGCTAATTTCGTAACTTTTCGGATAATTCGTAATGATTAGTTCGGATACTTTCCTACGCTTAGTGCCTTGGCAGTTAATAGCGCGGCCAACGAAGACGCTATCTATAGTGAACTCTGGCATCGAATAAAGGTTCCGAACATAAGATGTGTCGGAGTTAGAAAGCGTGATGTAGATGCCTCGTTTGGTCAGTTCTATGCAGATACTCCGCAGCATTTGCTGTTGGGCCTGACCAAAACCGTGAGCACTATATTCCGTGAAGTTGGCAGTGCGGGATAAAGGCACATAAGGCGGATCGAAATAAATCCAGTCGCCGGGTTGGCTGCGATCCAACACCGTCTCAAAGGAGGTGCAAAGAAGTGTTACCTCTTGAAGCGCCTGGGAAACTGCTCGGAGGTTTTCAGGGTCGAAGTAACGCGGACGCCTGTGGCGTCCGAAGGGAACGTTGAATTTACCCGCGCTATTGACACGATATAAGCCGTTATAACCGGTCTTATTCAGATAAATCATACGGGCCGCACGCTCGGGCAAAGTCAGGGTCTGCGGGTCTTTTTGCCGTATTTCATAGTAGAACTCCTTACTATAAGGGTAATCTCGAAGTAAACGAATCACTTCGTTGAAGTGGTCACGAATGGCTTGATAGGTGTCAATGAGTTCCGCGTTGATGTCGGACAATACAGCATGCCGGATTAATTTTTCGCGATAGAGGTGGAAAAATAAGGCACCGCTGCCGAGGAAAGGTTCGTGATAGGTAAAAAAGCAGCGCGGCTTGGCGGCCACTAACCGGTGAGTAATGCGCCCCTTGCCTCCCGCCCACTTCAGGAACGGACGCGGTAGCTCACGGTGATCCATGTTCGGATATCGTGCTGAGTCGGTTCAGCAAATTGGCCATTTCAAGGGCGGTGAGAGCGGCGTCGCTGCCTTTGTTCCCCGACTTCCCGCCGGCACGATGGAGTGCTTGTTCGAGTGTGTCGCAGGTCAGTACGCCGAAAATAACAGGTACCCCCGTGGCCAGGGCTGTTTGCAGAATTCCTGCGGCGGTCTGGGAGGCCACATATTCGTAATGGTCGGTTTCGCCCCGCAAGATGCAACTGAGGCAGACAACCGCCAGGTAGCGTCCGGAAGCGGCAAGTTGTTTGGCAATAATGGGCATTTCCAGTGAGCCGGGCACCCAGACGATATCCAACCGATCATCATTTACGCCCTGTTTGCGGAATGCGTCGAGGGCACCCGCCAGGAGTCGGTCCACCACCAAAGCGTTGAACCGCGAGGCCACAATAGCGAAACGTCCCTTGGTGGGAGCTTGCAGATGACCTTCATAAGTGGCCATAAGTACACTTGATTCCAAAGGGACCTGAAGGCCGTAGCTAATCAAGGTTCATGGAGGCGAGGAATTCGGCATTGCTCTTGGTCTTAGCCAATCGGCTCAGGAGGGCTTGCATAGCCTCCACAGGATTCAGGTCGGCAAGGACCTTCCGCAGCAGATGGACGCGGCGCAATTCCTCCGGCTCCAGGAGGAGTTCCTCCTTACGGGTGCCGGACTGATTGATGTCAATGGCCGGCCAGATGCGGCGCTCGGCCAGTTGGCGATCGAGGTGGACTTCCATGTTGCCGGTGCCTTTGAACTCCTCGAAAATGACGTCGTCCATGCGGCTCCCCGTTTCGATGAGGGCCGTGGCCAGTATCGTCAAGCTGCCGCCTTGCTCAATGCTGCGAGCGGCTCCAAAGAAGCGTTTCGGCTTATGCAAAGCGGTAGCCTCGATGCCACCAGTAAGAATCTTACCGGAATGCGGTGCCTGTGTGTTATAGGCCCGCGCCAGACGCGTGATCGAGTCAAGCAGAATTACCACATCACGGTCATATTCCACCAGACGCTTCGCTTTTTCCAGGACAATCTCCGCCACCTGAATATGGCGTTCCGCGGGTTCATCAAAAGTCGAATGGATGATTTCACACTGCCGGCCTTTGGGAATATGCCGCTCCATGTCGGTAACTTCTTCGGGGCGCTCATCAATAAGCAAGACAATCAGGAAAATCTCCGGATGATTAGCCAGGATAGCATTGGCAATTTTCTGGAGAAGAATCGTTTTACCCGTGCGCGGCGGAGCGACGATCAGTCCCCGCTGCCCCTTGCCGATGGGAGTGATCAAATCCAGCACCCGCATGCTCAAATCGTCAGCGTCGGTCTCCAGTCGAATTCGCTGGGTCGGATGAACAGGTATAAGATCATCAAAATAAACCTTCTGTGCCAATAACTCCGGGTCCTCGTAATTGACAGCATCCACGCGCAGCAGAGCGAAGTAGCGTTCCGTTTCTTTAGGAGGACGAATGTGCCCCGCGACCAGAGCGCCGGTGCGCAGACCAAAGCGGCGAATCTGACTCGGTGATACGTAGATATCATCAGAACCCGGAAGATAATTGCATTCGCTGCTGCGCAAGAAGCCAAAGCCGTCCGGCAAGATTTCCAACGTGCCTTCGCCAAACATCAGACCGTTTACCTCGCAGCGATGTCGCAGGATGCGGAATATCAGATCCTGCTTTTTCAGGCCGACAAAATCGGGAACTCCCTCCTCCTTGGCCAACTTGAGTAACTGCTGCATGGACATTTTTTGCAACTCGGACAGCTTGCTCTGGCCGCGTTTAATCTGGTTGTACTTGGCCTTGAGCTCGGGATCATAAGGGGAGTCGTCGTCCTCATCTTCCCATTCGTCCGGGGAAGAAGCAAGACTATCCGAGCACTCGGATGCCGAGTGAACCGTGGAGCAGTTTTCGGAGGTCGAGGTGGCAGTTTCCTGAGGGCAGACAGGGCTAACAAAGGTCTCCGCCTGAGGCTTATCGGAAGCGTCGGAGCCGGTTGCTGCAGTTTCGGTACCAGCAGGGCCGCGGTTGTCGAAAACGTTGGCCCTCAAACCTTCGACAACGCCTACTTGGCCGCAAGAGGCTACACTTTCCGTGACTACTTCGCCCGGTGTCGGTAAACCTGAGTTTGCAGGATCGTCAGTGCTGGGCGCAGTCGGTTGGTCTGCACTCGCCTCGCGAGCACTTTCTTTTTCGCCAAGAGACTTGGTACGAGCATTACGAGCGCGGGTAGTTTCCTTACGGGTACGCGGTTCCGGCATAATTCTACTCCTTCGAGCGGAAAGTCACGGGCAGTGCTGATAGTCACGGTTAGATGGCAGCCTCCGACTCAGGCACACGACGACTTCCCACTCGTGGCCATCAGCTCGAGGATATGCTCCTGGATGTGCAGGAAGCGCGGGGTGAGAATCAACAGCACATAGTGCGCTCTGGCCTGGCCCATGTGCAAATAGGCCAAATGCCATGAGGCGGCTTTCTTGGCCACCCTGAGATTATACGACAAACCCCCCGCCTATTGGCAAGAGGACTTATGCAGCTTCGTGGTTGATCCAGTCGGCGAGGAGAGTTTGTAGCTGATGTCGAAGGTTTTCTTCGTCGCCGGAATTATCCAGCACTGCGTGCGCAAAAGTCCGTTTCTGGTCAAGGGGCCATTGATTGGCTTCCCGAAGGCGCCATTCTTCAGCCGACCAGCCCCGACTTTGCTGCGTTCGTGTCTGTCGCAGCTGAGATGGTGCGTCCACGAAAAGGATCTTGTCGCACAGGCGATGCCAGCCGGTTTCGACAAGAAGTGCTGCATCCAGAACGATAAAGCGGGTGGAGGGGTCGGCTTGCGCCCGATCGATGGCTTCGTGGATGCGTTGAGTGATATAGGGATGAACGAGGGCTTCCAGGACCTGGCGCTGGTCAGGTTTGGCGAAGACTAGGCCCGCCAGCTGCGTGCGGTCAATTTCTCCCTGGGCGTCGAGAACTTGGGGCCCAAAGTGTTCCACAATTCTTTGCCGAATATGAGGCTGACGCAGTGCTTCGTGGCCGAGCCGATCCGCTTCGATGACGTATCCGCCTCTTTGAGCGAGTAACCGGGCTACGAAACTTTTTCCACTGCCTATACCGCCAATCAGCCCCAGGATCGGTTTCTTGCCTGTCGGTGTTGTGTTCGCCATGGAGCTTCTCTATGTGAAAATGTCGCTGCAAGGTATGCTTGTGATAGGATAAGTCAGGTGGATGGGCCAAGCAAAGTCGAGGTGTTCGCGAGATGGCTGGGAAAAAGCCCACACGCATAGCCGTAATAGGAGCTGGACCAATCGGCTTGGAGGCTGCCCTGCGGTTGCGCCAGTTGGGGGCCGAGGTGCGCGTCTATGAAAAGGGGCGGATTGCTGACCACGTGCGTCAATGGGGACATGTAGTTCTGTTCACTCCCTTCGCCATGAACACCACGCCCGCGGGTATTCTTGCTATTCGGGAAGAAAACCGTCATCATGTCTTTCCCGACCCGCAACAATGTATCAGCGGTCATGAATTCATCCGTTGCTATCTGGAACCGCTCGCTCGCACACAGTGGTTGCGCGATTGTATTCAGACCAATACCCAAGTAGTTCGTATTGGCCGAGGTCAATTCCTCAAGGAAGACCTGCCGGGCAGCCGACAGCGTGCTTCAGGGGGTTTTCGTCTGCTATTACGACAAGGGGAACAGGAACTGCTGGAAGAAGCTGATGTAGTGCTGGATTGTTCAGGGACGTACAGTCAGCATCGCTGGTTAGGCGAAGGGGGAATTCCGGCCTTGGGTGAAATGGAGGCGCAAGCGCACATCCGCTACAACCTTGACGATATCTGCGGCAGTCGCGCGGAATCTTACCGCGGGCGGACGGTAATGGTGATCGGTGCCGGTTACAGTGCGGCAACGGCCATCTGCGCCTTGGCAGAGTTGGCCGAACAAGACCCGGCCACCTGGACCGTGTGGCTGACGCGCCGTGAAGGCCCACCTATTCGCCGATTTCCTCACGATCCGCTGCTGGAGCGCGACCGTCTGGCTCAACAGGCGAATCGCTTAGCCGCTCGGGGTGAAGGCAATGTCGAGCATGTGCCCCAGGCCTTCGTCCAAGCCGTCGAGTTCCTTGGACAAGACAAGGGCTTTCGCCTTCGAGCACGCGTGCAAGGGAAAGTCCGCACCTGGGAAGTGGAACGCCTGATCGCTCACGTTGGCTACAGTCCTGATACGGAAATTTATCGGGAATTGCAGGTGCACGAATGTTACGCAACACTTGGGCCGATGCGCCTGGCCGCTACGCTATTTTCCATGACCGGGGATTGCCTGCAGGCGCCTGCCATCGGTCCAGATACCCTGCGCAATCCTGAACCCAACCTGTATATCCTCGGCGCCAAGAGTTATGGACGAAACTCTGCCTTCCTGCTCCAAACCGGCTTCGCCCAGATCGAAACGGTGCTCGCCCTGCTTCACCAGGACGGACTAATATCCCTTCGGTAGGTTTTCCGTACTGATGATTCGTCGGTGAAGCACTTTTCGACTGCTTCACCAGGACGGACTAATATGCCTTTCGGCAGTAGCGGGTTTCTTAGTAGGATTGCCACTTTACTGTCTTGGCTCGCGTCGCTATCACCTTGTTCTTCGCTGGTGCCTGATCCCGCAGGCAACTTGGTGCTCTGTCACAGCCAGAAATCAGCCGCATTGTGGTGTTATGTGGAATTCCACTAATTACAGGCGCGTCCAAATGTATCCAGGTATTCTGGGCGGGAACTCGGAGAAGTTGTTGCGCGGGCGGCCACCGTTTCCTTATGCATCCACTGTGCTCAACTCTATGCACCGGCCTGGGTCAATGCACGAACCCCCGCCTTAGGAGCCAAAGCCTCAGCGGTTGCGCTGCAAGGCCTTGACCAGGTCCTGCGCAGTTGCCTTCTGGTGCACAATTTCGACCCCCTGAGCCAGTCGGATTCGCTCTAGTTTGCTTTGCGGCGCGGGTTGGAACAACACGGTGGTGCCCTGCGTGCACAGTGGGACGAAGCCGAGCAGACCGCCATATTTCAAGCCCCCCGGTAACAGCATTTCGTCCTGTACCGTTTGAACCTGGTGGAAATCGAAGCCTGCCAGGTCAATGGCACAGCGAGCAACGGCCCCGTCTGCCAGGCACCTCGCCAGAAGGGCACAAGGCCCCAATTTGCCAAACGCCAGTAACCATACCTCGCCAGCTTGCTCACTGGCCAGCTGACGAGCGTAGGCCAAGAGTGTCAATACATCCTGAACGCGGCAGGCGAACACGCTGGGATTGTAGCAGAAGGTGTAGCCGGCATAAGCTGAGTGCACAGGAGGCGGCGGCGTCGGCTTGCCGGCAAGGTGGTACTCGCCGGTCAGGAACAGGTCTGCGGATAATACCAACGTCCCATTCTTGAGTAACTGGTGCACCTCGGCAATGAGTTTGCCTCGATCATCAAATAAGCTCGCTTTTCCGTGCGGATGAATCCAGACACAAACACGGCCGCGCCAATCGTTGGGCACCAGTCCTAACGCCGGCAGTTGCACTTCCGGCTGAGCGGTGCGTGCCAAGAGTCCCTTATAGAGCGTGTAGCCTTCTACTTCGAGCTTCTGTACCGTGCCTTCCACAGGCGCGACGGGTGCCTGCTTCGAGGGTTCGGAAATTGGCCAACGGTCTTGCACCATCACCCGTAGAGCTGTCTTTACCACCTGCCGATACTTGCTGCCATCCTGGGCCAACTCATCCAACTGTCGGTCACTGCTGCGGCTGAGGTACTGGCGTAACGCCTCCGCATTTTTCATATCCTTCGGCTGCGGGTGCTTTTCGTCGAAAACGCTGAGTTCTTTGGGGGGAATCGGTTGGAACGGTTTTTCAGCAACGGGTTCGGGATAGCCAAGATTCAGGTGCTTGTTGAACCAGTTGTACATCATCTCGCGGCTGACCTGATTGTAGTTATGGGGAAATGGAAAATACTTTGCAGCCACGAGGTCTTCTGCGTGGTAGTAACCGTAAATCCGTTTGAGTTCCGGCAGGCCTACTTTTTCGATGTCGCGGGTCCAATCGTCGGCACCGGTCATGGCAAGGGGTTTGGGAGCAAAGAGGGCAGCAATTTCGACGTTGTTGGTGCCGATGCGTAACAGGGAAGCGTTTTCACATTCGCAGCCGCCTTGCATGTTCATGGAGACCATCACTGCCGGGAAGGCCACCTTGACGCGGTCATCCACGGCGCAGAGCATAAACGTTTGCGTGCCGCCTCCGCTGGCTCCAGTTACGCCAATGCGTTCTGTATCCACTTCAGGCGCTAGACTGAGCAGGAAGTCCAGGGCGCGGATGCTGTTCCAGGTTTGCAGGCCCATTTGGCTTTGCAGGCGCAGTTGCGTGTCTGCCTCGGCGCCGCGAGCGAAGTTACCTCCAGCATGGCCGATGGCACGCGAATCGGCGTAGCCCACCATGTCATAGTGAAACACCACACAGCCCATTCGCGCCAGCATGGCACATCGCGCTTGCAGCGGATAACGTGCTCCAGCTTCTGTTTTCTCCGCTCCGCTGGCAATTTGTTGCTTGACTTCCTGGTCGGTAGCCTCATAAAAGCGCCCATTGCGCCAATGCCCGTGGGGACACAGTACACCGGCGAAACGTTGCCGCACATTAGGCTTCGGCTTGGGCCGGTAAAGATTGCCCGTTACATAATGGCCGGGCAGGCTCTCGAAATAGACTTTCCACACCGTGTATTCATCGCGATCGATGGGACTGTGGACGACCGCATTTATGGGCGTGCGCTCCGGCATGGGCCATAAACCCATTGCCACCAGAACCTGCTCCCGTAACTCCTGCGCACGGCGTTCCCAAGCCTCGCGATTAGGCGGCACCGTGATACGCGTGGTGGTGTTGTAATCGCGAGGTTTGCCCAGTCGGCTATCCTTGGGCAGGGTCATACCGTCCAAGACGCGGTGAATCGCACCACCGTCTTTTTCCTGACCCAACAAGGGCAGGATCAGCGCCACGCTCATCAACCCCACCAGGCTCAGTCTCCATAGCCGACACATCCCAGCCCCTCCTTTGATAGTCTGGTTGGTCCCGTCCACCTCAGTGGGCGAGCTCTGGGCAACCGTGTGTGCGATATTTTTCGTTCCAGCAACACATCCTGGCCATATCTTACTTGTTTAGGCAAGACTCTCAAAGATTCCACCGGGGGGCAGCGCTTCACGCTTCCGACCTGCTACACTAAACGCCAGGGCGACGTATGAGTACTATGCCAATAGGCTCTAGTAAGGAGTACACTGCATGACGCGAGGCTTCAAAATGCTGTACCGCGGGCGACGCTATGGGATCTGCGTTTTGACCATGCTGGTATTGTCCGGACTACTCGGGTGGCTTCACGATACGCAGCAAGACTTCCCGATGAGTACGGTCTGTGCACAGACCAAGGGAGATGAGCAACTCGCCCAGCTGATGAAACGCAAAATGGAAGCAGCGCAGAAAATCCTGGAAGGCCTGGCGCTGGCTCAATTCGACACCGTCATCACCAACGCGGAAGCCTTGATTTTCATCAGTCGGCAGGCGTCCTTTCGCGTCTTGCCCACGCCCGAATACGAATTGCATAGCAACGAGTTTCGACGTGTCGCTGGTGAAATCGCCAATAAAGCGCGAGAAAAGAACCTCGACGGTGCGACGTTGCAGTATATGGACATGACCTTGACCTGCGTCAAGTGCCACAAGCACGTGCGCGACCGTCGGGGTACACACCGGGATGGAGGCGAACGGCCGAGTTCATTGGCCAGCCGAAATCTACCGCTTGGACTTGAGAAATAACTCCGCGCGGCCTGGTTGGAGTCTTCTGGTGAATTGGGAAGAAGTTGGCGCCTGGTTCGCTGGCGGGCACAAGTATGGGGCGATGATGTATCTGGCCGGCGCGCTGCTACTGGCACTATTCATGCGCCTGGCGGCCAGTATTTGGCAGAAGCGCCGGCCGGTTGCGCATGAAACCGTGTGGGTAGTGGAGATATTGCGTTTACTGGCCTGGCTGGCGCTGCTGTTGGGCGCTGCCCTGAGCGTGCGGTTTACTGATTGGCCAGTGCCAGCGCAGGAGACAATAGCCTCCGTTTTGGTAGCGGCTGGAATACTTCTGGTGGCCCGTACCCTGGTACGGATCGGCACAGCGATACTGCAGCGCCAATGGATGCGCTGGTTTGCCGGCCTGCCGCCAACTACGCTCATGAACGTAGTCCTGGCGCTTTCGGTGTACACCCTGGCCTTGCTCATGGTGCTGCACCAGTTCGGCCTCTCCATCACGCCGCTCCTGACCGCCGTCGGTGTGGGCGGACTGGCGGTCGCCCTGGGCATTCAGGACACGCTGAGCAACCTGTTCGCCGGCATCAGTATTACACTCGCACGGCTCATTCGACCTGGGGATTATTTGCGCCTGGAAAATGGCATGGAAGGGACAGTACAGGACATCGGCTGGCGTTACACCACGTTACGCACGCAACAGCACACCCTCATCGTTATTCCCAATTCGCGACTGAGCCAGCTGATCACCGTCAATTTTTCGCTGCCGGAAACCCGAACGTTGATTAACGTGCCCATCACGTTGCCTCTGTCCGATTCGCCGATCGAGCAGCTGACGGCGTTTGAGCAAGCGGTGCAGCAAGTCAGCACATCGTTGCCGACGGTGCTGACGCAACCGCCGCCTTCCTGTCGTATTGTCGGCATTACTGACAAGGGGCAGTTACAGGTGCAAATTCAATTCTGGCTCAGTAATCCGCAGCAAGTAAGCGAAAGTGTACACGAAGTCTATCGCCGCGTGCTGGAAACGATCCTTCCCGGTAAACCGTCGGCCGCCGGATAGCATCGCGCCGTGCCATCAGGAGGTCCAATCGTGCCCTGGGTACGAAATCGCTGTTCACAGGCGAATAGTGGGCACGTTAACGCGAATCAGGCGGGTATCGGGAGGGGTGAAGGTCAGGAGAGCTAGGTTGCCCACCGCGTCGGTGATGCGGACACCGCTGGGCAAGTGGAAGCCCAAGATGCGGATACCGTCCAAATCCTGATCGTGGGCCTGGATGGTGTAACGGAAAGTAAGTACATTGGTTGCGTGTCCGCTCGTAAGCGTGGCGTGGCGCACTGCAGAGCCGACCTGGAGGCGTAAGGTGGGGCGACCGCCACTGCTTCCTCGGACAAACACCGTTTCATTAAAGCGAAAGCGAAATTCCAGGACTTGGCCAGTCACATAGTTACGCAGGCCCGGCAGCGTAATGTTGCTGATCCGTGGCCCGCGGGTGTCTACGTAAACACGGAATAACACGGGCGTGCGAATGGCGGTATCCAGGTCGCGAGGACCAGTGATCACCGGAGGATTCGGCGCCGGCGCTGGCAAGGTGATAGAGGGGGCCCTGATGTTATAAGTCCCCGCATTGAATGGTTCCGTGGGGTCGAGATAAATACCCTCGGGAGCGTAATCGCCGGCCACTACCTTATAACGGAAGGTCAACGTGTTCGTACCAGAGCCACCGACGAGATAGGCCTGTCGTGTAACATTCCCAATGCGGATATTCAAGTAGGGAACAATCTGGTTGGTTGCTCCCGAGGGCACGGCAGTCACGACCTCGCTGGTTATGAGTTGAAACGTCAGAATATCGCCGACACCGTAGGTACCGACTGGCGGACCTTTTACCTGCAACACCCATGGGGGAAGGCCGTTGATGCGCACCCCAGCAAAAGCCTGCGGAGAAGGAGTGAACTGCCCATCGCCCTGATCGCCTACGATGTTGGTAATAGTGCCATTAGACAAATCGAGAGGGCTTGCGATTTCGATACCATCCAGATCGCGATGGCCTCGCAGAACGGTATAACGGAAGATGAGCTGCCTGCTGCCACTACCGCTCACGTAGCTGGCTTGTACGTTTTGCTGTTGCAAAGCGGGGCTGCTTGTGTCGCTCAAGATCAGATTCAACTTCGGTGTACCACTGACCAGAGTTGGCTTGTCCATAACGACAATAAACTGCAGGACATCCCGCATACGATAGATACGCGCTGGAGGTGCTAGAACGCGGAGAATCCGGGGGGGACCGATCTCTATCCAAGGTTCTTCACCCAGGAAAGCGCCGCCGCTGGGATCGTTGCCGGTGGCGCTAAAAAGCAGTGAGCCAGCGCCAGCCGCCAGGAACCGGGGCACGGAGCTACGGGGGCCCGGCGCGATCTGGTCGTTGTTGACAGTCAAAACCATATTCACAGCGCTCAGAGTATTGTTGGCCCGCCAAAGTTCGATGCCGTTGACTCCGTCATTGGCCGCAAAATAAAGTAAGCCCAAGTTCGAGGAACTGCCTCCCAAGGAAGTAAAAAAGACCGTGGACTGCCAGTGGTACCAGGTCGCTTGTGTGCCCAGATAATTCCAGAGGGCCGGCTGGCCAGCAAAATCGGTTGGGAAGTAAATGGGTCTGGTCAGAGACGGTCCCGTGGGATTGATATTGGCCAGCAGAGTGGCCGATAACGAAGATAACGTCTGACCCCGTGTATCTACAAAAGCAGGCTCGCGATCAATTCCTTGGCCTTGCGAAAACATGAGCACACCGTTATGGTTGTGCAAGTCGAACGGGTCCGACGCGAGGGAAACCGCGGTAACTCCTGGCGAGGCCACTCCAGGATCCAGCACCCACAACCGGATAAACGGGCTGGGCCGCCGATCGCGCCAAAAGAGAAAATCCCGCCCCGTCGTGGGGTCTTGCACCGCGGTCAGGAAAAAGCCGTCATTGCCGGGGTCAACCACGTCTATGACACGCTGTGGAGCAATGGTCGCGCCTTGGTTAATGTACCACATGCGTAATTCGACCAATCCCCCGGCGTTGGTTCGCTCTTCCCCGATAAAGAACAACCGCTGTTGGTCGGGAAAATACACGGGCCAGCGAGGGTTCCTGAGTCGCGGATTGGGATTAAGCACCGAAATGGGCGTCGGGTCCGGGATAGCAGTGGGACTATTGGTGGCGGGGTCTAAACGAAATAGTTGAAAGCCCGGAGGATTCCCTCCAGGATCAGCCGCAAAAAACAAAATGTTATTCGCATTGATCAGCCAGTGCGGATTCGAAGAGGCGGCGCCCGCATTGAGGTTGGCGACCATCTGCGTGGTGGCCGCGGTGCCACCGCTGCGCCAAAGTTCAAAACCATTTTGACCATCATTGGCAGCGAAAAACAGGGTGCCATCTACATTGACCAGAAAGCGCGGGTCGCTGCCGGCGCCAGTGCCGCCGCGAATATCCACCACGCGAGTAGTCCCACCCGCGGTGCCGTCGCTGGTCCATAATTCAAACCCGGACTGACCGTCGTTGGCCGCAAAGAACAAGGTGCCGTTCACATTCGTCAAGAACCGCGGAGATGAACTACCGGTTCCCTGGACAATATCACGCACCAAGGTCGTGCCTGCCGGCGTGCCATCGGTCATCCATAACTCTTCACCAGTAGCGGCAGTATTGGCCACGAAGAAAATGCGGGTCAGGCCGTTGGAAAATGTCAACTCCGTAAACCACCGCTCGCCATTCAGGAAGGTTGGGGCCGAGTTAAGTGCGCCGGCGTTCAAATCACCCAACGGGGAAGCCGAAGGGGCCGTACGTTCCTCCAGTTGTTCAAAGATCAGACGGAACCGCTGATGCAAGCTACCATTCCCACGAGTGACGCCATCTCGTTGCGCCCATTGGCGTCTGAGCCAGCCGAGCATGCCTCCTCTCCTTCCGCTGTTCCTTAAGACTTCATGGTACCTTGAGATAAACGGCTCCCACACTACTCTTGATTATCCCAGCGCCTGCGCCCTCGGTCAAGCATACAGGGTGCCCAGGAACATCTGCAAACCAGACTCTTCGTTCAGTGGCGACATCCAAGCCAGCAAGCGTCGCACATTTGCTACTTTCGGATCACGGCCTAGTTTCTTTACGGCGTGTTAGGAGATCGCTTGCGTGAAGTTGGCGTTATGGATGAATGCCCTTGCTCCATGAGGACGCCCTTGGCTATCCTCAGCGCCTCGCAAAGCTCCACACCATGATCAGCAAATCCAAAATCCCCGATGCCAGGCACGCGCATCAGGCACCCAGGTCGCACCATAACCCGAAGCATGGTTCCTCGCTTGCGTTGGGTTTTGTCATGGTCAATTATCATCTGTGATACCAGTCCCTCCGAGGACCGCGCACAGGTTTGCTGAAGGATACACCAGAAACCCTTAGTTCACAGGTACCAAACAGCTAAGACCGGAATCGAACAACGGCCGGCATCTCACCCGCGTGCTTCTTGCGGTGGTCATTCGGTAATAGCAAATTTCAGCCTCACACTCTTGGAGCGCAAATGCCAGTTTGTGGCGCCGTCAATTAGGCATGCCTGTGCGCGCTTATGTGCCGTTTACGCGCTTAGGTGTCGTTTATGGAATCCATCTGATTGTTTACAATTCTGCGGCCTCAGCTAGGCCAGGAGTGATCCGATCGTCACCACTCGTGATAATTTGCCGTCCACAGATATAAGTTCATCAGCCGTGCAATTGTGGTTTATGTTGACAAGGGTGAATTCCGCGATTGTGGATTTGGACAGTAAACGAATCCTGGGCCATCTGTGGCCGTGCGTCCTTGTGCATCCAACAGTGCCAACTGGCGAAACGCCGATCGAGTGGGAACACCATCTCAGGGAACTGGTCAGGAACGAGGGTCGGTCGGTAACGGAAAGCGCTGATGATGGCCGTCAGTACAGAGGGGGGATTCCTTCGGGAAAATCTGGGCTTGCTGATTGTGTTCACGATGCTATAGCAATCGGCCATCCACGGGGTCAATGTTATTGACGGGGCCGGGGAACTGATGCTGGACGTGCACAAATTCATCGAACGCATCCTCGACGACGAAAGCCTTACTACGGGATTGGAGGATCCGGAAGGGCGCCTGCTTGTGGAATGGCTGGTTGAACAAGCGGAACGACTGGCAACTCAGACCGACTCCGAGGCTCAAGCTCGGCAGCTCTTGGAACAGTTATGCCGCTGGGCGCGCGCGGTACGGCGTTTCCTGCTGTTATGGTGTTACGAAGCGAATCCGGGGGCAGCCAGTCAATTAGCTGCTGCTGAACGCTTTCCCTGGCCACTGCCACCGCCTCAGCAAACCGATGCGGTGGCCGTGCTCCGCTACATCCTGGATTGGCACAGGCAAATCGGTCAGACCGGGCATTGGATTCCGGGCAACGGCAAATCTGCATCGGGTTCTCGGGAGACATTGTGATGCCCAAGTCTGGAAGTTTTAGCCGATTCCTGAGTGCGGTCTTTCTCGCGTGCTTAGCTGGCTTGGCTGGTACTTGGGGATGCCAAGAGTCGCACGAACCGGTCAGCCCGGTCTTCGAGCGGCTGGATGACAGCATCCCCGTACGTGTCTATTTCACACAACCGGGGTTGCCTGCGACCGATTCAAGGCATCCCGCCCGCGCGCTCGCCCACTATATATCTCAGGCTCGGCAAACCTTAGACCTGTGCGCTCACGAATTAGACAGCGCAATCATTACCCAGGCGATCTTGGAGGCGCATCAGCGTGGGGTGTGCGTCCGAGTCGTCACCGAAACTGCCTATTCCGACGAAGATAGTATTCGCAGGCTAAAGGAAGCAGGTATCCCCGTAGTACACGATCAGAGAGACGGCGCACTAATGCACAATAAGTTCATCGTCTTAGACAACCAGGCGGTGTGGACGGGTTCGATGAACTTTACGGACAATTGTACCGGACGCAATGATAATCATGCCCTCTACATTGCAGATGCACGCTTGGCCGAGAATTATGCCACGAAGTTTCGCTGGATGTTCGAGCAGAGGCGGTTCGGCAGCCCACCAGGTAAGCTCGATCGAATCCCTTACCCACAAATTACCTGGGACGACGGTACACTCCTCGAAAATTATTTTGCACCCCACGACCGTGTTGCCGACAAAATTCTCCTGCGGGTTCGCCAGGCGACTCGAAGTATTCGGTTTCTGGCCTTCAGTTTTACCCACCGGGGTATCGCCGATGCTATGCTGGAACGTGCCCGTCAAGGCGTCGAAGTCTCTGGGGTTTTTGAACGTCGCCAGGCGCATGCCGCCCATTCGATGTACCAGTTATTTGCGTCTTTCGGGCCGCCAGTTCAGGTTTATCTCGATGGGAACAAGTATAACATGCATCATAAGTTGATGATCCTGGATGGCCGTGTAACCATCGGCGGCTCCTTCAATTGGAGTATGAGTGCGGACAAAGACAATGATGAAAACGTAATTATCCTCCATAGCGAGGCATTGGCGAAGCAGTTTGAAAGAGAGTTTTGCCGTGTGTTTGAACAAGCTCGGTCGCAGACAAGTCTCAAGGATCCGTAACCAGTTTGATCCGATCAAGTCGGAAAACAAAGTGTATGCGATATTTGAAAACAAGTTGCGCACAAGGGCGTGCAGCGGGATTGAAACGAAAACCCTGAAATTACAGGCCGGTCGTGCTGGACCGACTGCTTCGGCAGGTACACTCCGCGTCGAACGAATACGGGGGGCAGAGCGCTGACTAACCGAATCCTCTGCACTGCAGTCTTCTCAAGCCTGGTCTGGTGCTTGAGCTGTCAGACTGAGCCGACGTTACCACCTCCCTGGGCACCTGTCCCTGAGGTGCTGATGAGCGCTCAGACGGAGGCCGTGGGAACACCGCAGTCGGTGGCCGCTACAGCTACTTCTGCTGGTACGGATTCGCGAGAACACCGAACCCTGCCCGATGGCCGACGGCCGCCAGCTACGGCGACAGATTTGAACGTCCCGTATGGAATCCCTGCGGGTATGTCGCCGGGTTCCAGGCCGATTCCAGACGTGCAGGCAAATATCGGCCCGAGGTCCAGGGATACGGCAGCCGAAGTTTCATCCGTGGCTGTGGATGACCCGCATCAGCGCGCGGAACGGGTCTTTCAACGGCTGGTTCGTGCACGTCCTGAAATGCACGGGTCGCGACGTTTACGCCTAGTAAGCGATCCCCAGCCGCGCATCAGTGCCCGACCCAACTCCGAAATCATCATATCAACGGGCTTATTAGAACATTGTCCGACCGAAGATCAGCTGGCGGCAGTATTGGCTTTAGCGCTGGCTGAACGTTCGGCTCGAACCCCACCAGTTTCTTCCGAAATATCACCACGGGAGCCTCTTGATCTGCGTATCGGTCCGGAAAGCAGTACCTACGGAGAACTGATGCCCTGGCGTCAGGCAGAACTGGTCAAGACTGGGCAGGCACATCGCCTGTCATTCGCGGCTCAACCGATCGAACCGACTTCCTGGGCACGCACCACGTGCCAACGCGCCGGTTTTTCGGTGGTTGAATTTGAGCAAGCGCAAGAAATATACTATCGGTATCGTCAGAACTGAGTGCTGCCTTCACGTTCAGCCCATCAGTTGGCGGAATTGCTCAAACAGATAAAAACTGTCATGCGGCCCCGCGGAGGCTTCGGGATGATATTGCACACTGAAGAGCGGTAAGGTGCGATGGCGCATGCCTTCGAGGGTGTGGTCGTTCAGGTTAATGTGAGTGGGCTCCAGGTCAGCGGGGAGAGTGTCGAGCCGCACTGCAAATCCGTGGTTCTGGGTCGTGATTTCCACGCGCTGGGTGTTATAGTTGAGCACAGGATGGTTGGCCCCGCGATGACCGAACTTGAGCTTGAAGGTCTCGGCTCCTAACGCCAAGCCCAGTAACTGATGTCCCAGGCAGATGCCGAAGATCGGCTTCTTACCGATCAGGGCGCGGATGGTTTGAATGGCATAGCCCAGAGCTGCCGGATCACCTGGACCGTTGGACAAGAAGATTCCGTTCGGCTGATAGCGCAGAACGTCATCAGCGCTCACGTTCCCCGGAAGCACTGTCACCCGACAACCAACCTGCACCAGACATCGCAGGATGTTCCATTTCATGCCGAAATCGAGAGCGACCACATGATGATGAGGGGGATGAGTTGGCAGCAACTCGGCGGCAAATCGGCTGGTAAATCCTTCCTGCCAAGTGTAAGGTTGACTGCATAACACCTGCTGAACCAGATCGCGGCCAATCATGCTCGGACTGTTTCGGGCTTTCTCCACCAGAGAGGCTTCGTTTAAATCGGTGGTCGAAATCACGCCGCGCATGGCTCCACGAATCCGAATGTGGCGAACCAGGGCACGGGTATCCACGCCGGTCAGGCCAATAATCCCATGCTCGCGCAGGTATTGTTCCAGGGAGGTTTCAGCGCGGCAATTGCTCGGTTCCTTTATCACCTCTCGAACGACAAAGCCCTCTACCTGCGGACGCCACGATTCGCGATCCTCAGCGTTCACCCCATAGTTACCGATATGCGGATAAGTCATCACCACGATTTGACCCTTATACGAAGGATCAGTCAGAATCTCCTGATAACCCGTGATGCTGGTATTGAAAACCACCTCGCCCTGACGTTCGCCTTCAGCGCCGAAAGCGTAGCCACTATAGACGACACCATCTTCCAGCGCCAGTTTGCAAGGAATCCGTGCTCGTGCCATGACGTTGATCTCACACCAGGGGTGTTGCAAAGCAGTAGAAAAATCCATCAGCCCGTATCAGCTTATCTGACAAAACTGGGCTGCGCCGGCACACTGCCGGTATTGTACGCTTGGGCCGTACGCCTCAGTTCATCCCTGATAAGCGCCCAGAACGATGCAGGCATTGTGTCCACCGAAACCGAAACTGTTGGAGATGGCGTAACGGACGGGCATTTCGCGGGCAACATTGGGAATGTAATCCAGGTCGCATTCGGGATCAGGATTCTCGTAGTTGATGGTCGGATGGGCCACTCCGTAGCGGACCGTCAGGGCGGTAGCTATAAGCTCGATACCCCCCGCGGCGCCCAGGGTATGTCCGAGCATGCTCTTGGTACTGCTGATGGCTAACCGTCGGGCATGCTCGCGGAAAACGGCTTTGATGGCTTTGGTCTCCACTGCGTCCCCTAACGGGGTGCTGGTACCGTGAGCGTTGATATACTGGATTTGATCGGGATTGAGTCGCGCATCGGCCAAAGCCCGCGCCATCGCCTTTGCGGCGCCCGCGCCTTCCGGATGAGGGGCGGTGATGTTGTAAGCGTCTGCCGTGGCGCCATAGCCGAGAATTTCTGCGTAAATATTGGCACCGCGACGGCGGGCGTGTGTTTCCTCTTCGAGAATGAGCACGCCAGCTCCCTCGGCGAGCACGAATCCATCCCGGTCGCGGTCGAACGGTCGGCTGGCTTTCTCAGGGGCGTCGTTGCGTTCGGACAGGGCGCGGGCAGCAATAAATCCTCCAAGGCCCATTGGAGTAATCGTCGCCTCGGCACCACCGGCGATGATCACGTCGGCTTCGGACCGCTGGATCATGCGAAACGCTTCGCCGATGGCATGAGCACTGGAGGCGCACGCAGTGGCCACCGCAATATTGGGCCCCGTGACCCGCAAATAGATGGAAATCTGGCCGCTGGCTGCGTTGGCCATCAGTTTCGGGATCGTCAACGGGCTGATGCGGTCCGGGCCGGCCTTCAAGAGTCGGCTGTGCTGTTCTTCATACTCAGCGAGCCCGCCTATCCCCGTACCGATCACAACTCCTACTCGGTCGGGGTCTTCCTTGGGTAAGTAGAAGCCCGGTTGATCGTCCTCGGCGCGAACAAACTCCAAACCGCTGTCTTTCAGGGCACTCATGGCGGCGATGAGCGCGAATTGGGCGTAACGATCCAAGCGCCGGGCCAAACGGGCTTCCATGTAGGCCTCCGGCTGGAAATTATGAATCTGCCCCGCAAAGTGCACTCGGAACTGGCTGGTATCAAACAAATCAATCAGACTGATGGCGCTGCGGCCTGCTAACAAGCCGCTCCAGAAATCCCGCATTAAATCGGGCCCCAGGGCCGTGAACGTGCCCAGCCCGGTAATCACCACACGCCGCCCTGCCACTTTCTTACCGCTCCGCCGGCTGTTCTACCTGTTGAGCTTTTTCTTTCAGGAGCTTCTCGATCAAATCCACAGCTTGGCCAACCGTCTGAATTTTCTCCTGCTCGGCATCCGGAATCTTGATCTGAAACTCCTCCTCAAGCTGCATAATGATTTCCACAACGTCAAGCGAATCTGCATTCAAATCAGTCAGTAGATTCGTCTCCCGGCGAATTTCGCTGCGATTGATGCCCAACTGTTCGGCAATGGTTTCGACGACGCGTTTTTCAATGTCATCACGGCTTGGTAAGGCCACGTTGGTCTCCTCCTATCTTGTGTGGATATCATTGACCGACCTGGAATTCCGCACATGCGCTTGGAGCGCCTTGGGCTCTCCGTCTGGTTCGCTCTCCAGCCCGAAGTGCCGACCAGGAATCTACCTGTGGCTCAGGCAATTGTATAACGCCTTGCAGCAGTGTCGTCCAGACCGCATTTTTACCAGATTACCAATGAGCGCGGCAAGGGAGAGTCGTAACCTTTCCGTGAACGAGACCCTGAGCCTTCCTCGTCCTAGCGCTTAAGCCTTTCACCACCAAGACTATCGCCAGGACCTTCCGTTTGTGCTTAAACGCTTTTTCCCGGCTGATATAACGGATGTCCCTTGGGCAGTTGTGAGACGCCGTCAACGTGCCTGCCGCGCGACAGTTCTGGGCAATCCACACAGTTATCGCCAATCTTCAGGCCGGCACCAGGCGGTTATGGACTTGTTCAATGACGGCTCTTCGCAACTGGCCCGCAGCCGTATATGATTCTTTCGACCATGCGTAAGAAATTCTTTTTGGAGACAGTCGGCTGTCAGATGAACGTGCTCGATAGCGAGCTCGTCGTAGCTACTCTGCGCAAAGCAGGTTATGAGCTCGTCCAAGATCCAAAACAGGCCGACGTCATCCTGTTCAACACTTGCAGTGTCCGTCAGCATGCCGAGGATAAAATCTATTCTGCACTGGGCCAACTCCGCCGCCATAAGGAACGTTTTCCTCATAAGATCATTGGCGTTCTAGGTTGCATGGCTCAGAAAGATCAGGAACTCATCCGTGAGCGTGCCCCCCATGTGGATGTTATTTGCGGCCCAGGACAACTGGGGAAACTGCTGCACCTGCTGCAAGCCGTCGAACGCACACGCCAACCGCAGTTAGCAGTCAGCCTGGGCCGGGCGGAAGCGCATCGTCCCGAGGTACAGGAGAGTTTCGAGAGCTATGATCCCCTGCGTGAACCGGAATTGCGGAGTAATCATTTCCAGGCCTATGTGCGCACACAGTTCGGTTGCGACAAGTTTTGTACCTACTGCATCGTACCGAGCGTGCGTGGTCCCGAGCAAAGCCGACCTCCGCATGAGATCGTCGCTGAGGTACGCTACCTGGTAGAGCAAGGTTGCCAAGAGATTACACTGGTGGGACAGACGGTCAACAGTTACCATTACCGTTTCGGAGACGGCCGCTTATTCCGCCTGTCGGATTTGCTCTATCGGTTACACGACATTGCCGGTCTTCGCCGCATCAAGTTCATTACCAACTTTCCGCGCGACATGACCGAGGATTTGCTCCAGGCGGTGCGGGATTTGCCCAAGGTGGCCCGCTATCTCCACGTCCCTGCACAGTCCGGATGCGACATCATTCTGCGGCGAATGAAACGGATGTACACGGTGTCCTTTTACCGCGACATGCTCCAACGCTGCCGCGAAACGATTCCTGGTGTGGCCATCAGTAGTGATTTCATCGTGGGTTTTTGTGGTGAGACCGAATCATCCTTCCAACGTACCTGCGACCTGGTGGCTACCGCAGGCTTCAAGAACAGCTACATCTTCAAGTACAGTCCACGCCCTGGTACAAAGGCCTACGAGCTTTATCCCGACGATGTGCCGGAGGAAGTCAAGCGGCGGCGCAACAACGATTTGCTCGCGATTCAGGCTCAGGTCAGCTTAGCAGATCATCGTCGTTTCATTGGCCAAACGGTGGAAATTCTCGTAGAAGGCCCAAGTAAATGGGCTTACAAGCTGCGGGATCGAATTTCGTCCGTCCAGGCTGATTCTGGACTTCCTGACCAGAAGTCCTCAGAGAAGGAGGAGTTTCTCCAGCTGACCGGGCGCACCGATACTGACCACATTGTGGTGTTTGACGGAGCTATGCGACTGGTGGGCAAGTTTGTGCTGGTGCAGATTGAGGATGCCAGTCCGTACACACTTTTCGGACGCTACGTGGGCCTGGCGGACGTGCCCTGCGACCGCATCGTTCTGGGGAACGCCCTGACGAACGACCCCGACTCCGCGGGTCAAGGTTCCCCTCTGGGGCTAGCTGATGCCGTTGGTTCGGGCGCCACCATTTCCGCAAATCCCACGGCCAGCGAGCCGCGATTTAGAGACTGGAACTCCTCATCCGAAACCTCCGCCCCGCCGCAAGCACCTTCCCGCCGGTTGCCTTTACCGTTGGTTTAGCTCTTGCCTTGCTCCGCAATCTTTCACCACTCGGGCACTCTGATGGGCCTTAAACGAGAGGCCCAGTGCATTGAAAAGTAACACGTTAATAACGGCATCTGCGTCGGCGTGGAGCATTTCGCAGCCCATATCCGATCATGACCCCGTCGAGGCAGCGCGAAATTTCTAAGGGTGCAGTCTGTCATCGCCAACGCCAAAACGTCGAGAGAGCGACAAAGTGCCTTCGTAAGCAAAGTTATGCACAAGAGCAGTCCGAGCTTATAAGGGTGGGTCGAACACCGAGGGATCGGCCTGAGCCGACCTCTGCACTCAGTTTACGTCGCGTCTTCTGAGACTAATTCTTGAGTGCGTGGAAACTCGAAAGCTGCGTGATACAGCGATGGCCGCTGAAGCACGAGTGTTGTGTTGTCGTGATCCGGCTGAAGCGTGCCCGCGACCGCGAATCGTGCTATTAGTCCGACTTTCCTCTGGGGCGGATGGTGTAGAGGTAAATGACATGATCGCGAAAGCCGCCTTGTTCGCTCACAGTGATGACCGAATCAGGCTTCCAATCGGGCACTTCAAAATCGTGAGAAACCACGCGAGCGCCTGGCTTCAGCTCGCGTTCAAGGATTGGTCGCACTTTGCGATTGAATTCCGGCAGCATGTAAAGCGTGACCACCGTGGCTCGGGAAATGTCCGGGACGTTCAAAGCATCTCCTAAGCGAATCTCGACCAGTTTCTCAACACCTTCCTTGCGTACCTTTTCGTTGGCCTCCTTAACACGATCGGGATCAATGTCCACCCCCACACCGCGGGCCCCGAACTTCTTGGCTGCCAAAACCACAATTCGTCCATCGCCACATCCCAGATCATACACAATGTCGTCTTTGGTTACCTTGGCGACTTCCAGCATCTTGAGGACGACTTCTTCGGAAGTCGGCACGAAAATGATTTCACTGGAAGCGGTGTCTTTTCCGGGCCGTAAATCTACAACGACTTCCTGACCGGCCTGGAATTCGACGGCGCGCATGCGGACCTGTCGGAAGCCGTTCGGATTGATCAGCTTCAGGACGTAAAAGTATGTTTTGCCTGGTTCCAATTCCGGTGTAAGGAAAAGGCGTTCCTCGCCCGTGGATTGAGTTTTTTCGCCGCCGATTTCCAGTTGGGCATCCTTCGGCAACAAGACGCGCAATAGCGCCTTGTTGGGTGGAACACTGACGCCACTTTTCTCCTGCGCTTGCAATACAGCGAGCGGGAGTCCGATCAGATTGCAGTCAATCGTCCAGCTCAGGGTCAGGGCGATAGCAATTCCGTTCAGTAAGCGGATCAAGCGACGGTCTCCTCGTCTCATAGTTCAAGCTCCTTGAGCGACAAATCACTCCGTACTGCTTGGTGCCTCCTCAGGATTGGCGTAGCGAAGATGCTGGCGTTCAGTTCGACCGTGGTGTATGGGGCGCTATTTTTCCTCTTTTTGCAAGGGAATGATATAGAGATAGACATGATGTTTGCGAGCAAAACCTTCCCCGGGATCTACCTCGAATTCCTGCACGTGTTTGTAACCAGGAATGCGGAAATCATGGGTAACGACGCGGGAACCCGGTTTCATCTTCTGGAGTTGAGGAACGAGCTTAGCATTAAGGTTTGGTAACAGATACAAACACACGACCGTGGCAGGGCTGACATCTACAGTAAAGATGTCGCGCTGTTCGATAGTCACCAAGTCTTGTACCCCGTGCTTACGTACATTTTCCAGCGACTCCTTGACACGTTCCGGGTCAATGTCGTAGCCCACGGCCTTGCAACCGTAGAGGCGAGCTGCTGTTACCACAATGCGTCCGTCGCCGCAGCCGAGATCATACACGACATCATTAGCAGTAACCTTAGCCACTTCGAGCATCTTCTCGACCACTTTTTGCGGTGTGGGAACATAGACGACGTCGGGCTTGAGTTTAGGCTTTTCCTGCAATAACACCAAGGCTGCGTCGTCGGGCACGGGCGGCCGCAAGTCAGATTTCTGTTTGTCGTTTTTCTCGGGCTCGCCGATGATCCACAGGTAAACGTCGTGTTCCAAGCCGTTCTCGTCGGTTACTGTAATATGGCGATGCGGTTTCCAATCACCCATGTCGAAATCGTGCGACACAATACGGGTGCCGGGCTTGAGCTTCTGCAGTTTGGGTCGCAGTTTCAGGTTCAATTCGGGGAGCAAATACAGCGTGATGACTGTGGCTTCGCTCAGATCAACCTCGAACAAGTCGGCCCGCTCGATGGTTACCAGGTCTTCGACACCGTTCTTGCGAACATTCTCAAGTGATTCTTTGATCCGTTGGGGATCCAAATCAATCCCTTTGGCGCGGGCGCCGTATTTCTTAGCCGCAGTCACCACAATCCGCCCATCGCCACAACCCAGATCGTACACAACATCTTTCTTGGTAACCCCCGCCAGCTGTAACATAGCGTCCACGACCGGCTGGGGCGTGGGTACAAAAATCACGTCCGGTTTGCGGTCGGGCGGAGGTTCTTTAGGTTTCTTTTCGACTGGTTTCTTGTCCTCGGGAATTTTTTCGATAGGCTTCTTGTCCTCTGGCTTGGGCTCGGGCGGCTTCTTGTCTTCTACGGGCTTCTTCTCTTCTGGTTTCTTTTCGGGTGGCTTCTTATCCTCTGGCGGCTTTTTCTCTTCGGGTTTCTTATCGAACGGCTTCTTGTCCTCTGGCGGCTTTTTGTCTTGGGGCTTTTTGTCCTCGGGTTTTTTCTCGGGTGGCTTCTTGTCCTCGCTGGGCTTTTTCGGTTCGGCCTTGTCAGGGGGCTTGGGCTTCGCCTTACGAAAATCGAAGGTGGCGGGCTTGCCCCCGATGAAACTGATCACTTCCCGCCGGACTGCCCCATCGCCGTAGGTGATGACCAAATCATAGGTGTACTCGCGACCAGCCCGTACTGGTGGCGTAATGAAATGCCGAACCTCGCCAGTAGATTTTGTCATGTAACCGCCAATTTCGATTTTGGCGTCGGCGGGAACGTGAATCGTGATGAGCGTGCTCGTCAGGACGATGCGCTGCGCCAGCAACGCGGCTGGCACACTCAGAGTCAGCAAGGCACTCAGCGTCAGCCAGATGCGCGGTCGCATGGATTCGTTCCTCCCTCCGGTAGATGTCGCCAAGTTCTCTGAGAAGCTACTGAGATTTCCCTTCATATGGTAGCAAAAATCTGTCCACAGTCGAACTGGCCAGTAAGCGAAAGGTCAGGTCTGGTCGATCTGAGCCGAAACTGTCACCCTGCCCCTTAGAGGCTCACTTGATTCGATTTCCCTGAAAACAAATACACCAGCACACCAGCTAGCACGGGCACGGAAAAGATGGCGGCCAGCCACTTGGCGTACACAATGCTGTTATAAAGCATCCAGGCGCAAGTGAGGCAGAAGACTATCGGGACGATGGGATAAACTGGCAGGGGCATACAGAAGGGGCGTTCCCGATCCCTATCCACCAGACGCAGAACAAACAAGGAGAGCCCTGTCATCAGGAAAAAAATCCAGAAAATGGGGGCCGTGGCCGCTACCAGGGTACCGAATCCACCAAAGTATTGTTGCCAGGGAATCTGCACGCCCACGAGCTGATTAACTACGCTGTCAATAGCATGTCGGCCTGCTTCCGTCCCTACGCCCACAATCATAGCTAAGGCGATGAGCCATTGGAGTAGGAGCGACCAGTGCGGCGAGCCCAGGCGCGGATGCCATTGGGCTAACCACGCAAACACCCGATGCTCTGTCCCCAGCGCTGAATAGATCCGTGCGCCGGTGAAAATCAAACCGTTGACCGCGCCGAGCGCCGAGATCATGATAATCACGTGCATCGCGGCCGAGCCGTGCTCCCCGAGGAAGGCCAGCAACAAACGCCCTGGGACATTCGGTTGCTGCACCCCATGAAAGCCCAGACCGAGTAAGTACGCTAAGTTGACGAGCAGATAAATCAGCGTGATCAAACCCACGCCCAAAAACAGCGCCAAGGGCAAATTGCGTCGCACGTTGCGTACTTCACCGGCCACGAAAGCTGCGTCATTCCATCCACCGTAAGCGTAGAGCACCATAATCATGGCAAAGCCAAAACCCATGGGCCCAACCTTGTAATCGGCAGGGACACTGAGAGCGTCTGACCGCGCCAAAGCCAAACCGGCTACGGTGATAGCGCCCAGCCCCACAATCTTGACCACGCTAAGCAGGTTCTGCGTCCACTTCCCGAACACTACGCCAGCAATGTTCAGCAGCGACAACACAGTGACGCTGCCCGCAGCGAGTAAGGCGCGGCGATCTTCGGAACTCCCAGTCTGGGCAAAAAACAAATTATCCGCCGCATTGGCAAATACGAAAGCCATCGAGCCAATGCTCGCGGTCAGGATGGCCGTCAGCTGTGCCCAACCGAACAAAAATCCCACAAGCCGACCGAAGGCCCGTGTCAGATAGACGTAGTCGCCGCCGATGCGGGGATAGGTGGTCGCCAGTTCTGCATACACAAAGGCCCCCACCAGGGCCAGAATGCCACCTAACAGCCAAGCCCACAAGCCCATCCACGGGCCTGTGACGTTGCCGAAAATCAACGGGGGCACCTCGTAGATACTCGAACCAATCACTATGCCCACGATGATACACACAGCATCGAAGACACTCAACGTGGCGCGCGGCTCGCCCGGACTCTTGTGTTCCATGATCTCCCTTTCTTCGTTTCCGACTGTCTGCAGGTTATTATTGGCGGAGTTAGCACCTTGCGACACTCGTCCACGGGAAAGCGCTAATCTAAGAGCTAGAGACGATACTGCCAATAGGCCCTCACAAGGATAAGCGAGCCGCTCCAGTCCAGAGGCCATCTGTGCGAACCCCGGGCTTGAGTTGAACTAACAATATCCCTCGAAACCAAGCTCAGCAAAAGTTGTCGCGTCAGTTCATGAGCAACCCTGTGCCAACCAAGGTTGGTTGCGGGGCCTTTCGTGTGCCTGGTTTATTGCCAGCTCGACAACACCAGCGTTGTGAAGGGGCTGCCGTAACTCGACAATGCCCCACCCCCGCGTCGAGGTGCAGCATGCCCCGTGTGCGGCCAAGTTCCCAGAAAAACCGGCCGTAGCTCGACAATGCCCCACCCCCGCGTCGAGGTGCATCTAGGAATTGGATTCCGCCCAGCAGGTACAATGATGCCGAGAGCTCAGTTGGTCGGGGAGGTACTGACGATGGACGAGCCCTTCATGCGGCGCGCCTTGGAATTGGCCCAACGGGGGGAAGGCTATGTCGAACCCAATCCCCTGGTCGGTGCAGTCATCGTCCGCGACGGTCAAGTGGTGGGGGAGGGAGCTCACGAGTGCTTCGGCGGTCCACATGCCGAGATTCTAGCTTTGCGCCAGGCCGGCGAATTGGCGCGGGGGGCCACGTTGTACGTCACCCTCGAGCCGTGTTGCCATTGGGGGAAAACACCCCCCTGCACCCAGGCTATCCTTCATGCCGGGATTCGCCGGGTGGTGGCGGCAATAGTGGATCCGTTTCCGGAGGTTTCGGGAAAAGGCTTGGCAGAGCTGAGGCAGGCGGGTGTCGTCGTAGAAGTCGGTTTGCTGGCTTGCGAAGCGCGCGAACTTAATGCTCCTTATCTGAAACGGTTGACCCGAGGCCGACCCTGGATCATTGCCAAATGGGCGATGTCCTGGGACGGTAAGATCGCTACTGCGACGGGACAATCCAAGTGGCTCAGCGGTGAGGAATCTCGAACTCTGGCCCGACAGTGGCGCGGAAAGGTCGATGCGGTCTTGGTGGGCGTGGGCACGGTGTTACAGGACGATCCCCACCTGGGCCCCCCTGCCGACAGTCCGCGTCTGCCCCAGCGCATCATTCTCGATACACATTTGCGTATTCCAGTGGAGTCGCAATTGGTAAGAACGGCCCGACAAATACCAGTGCTCATTTTTCACGGCCCCGCCGCCAGTGAATCAAAACGGCAGGCTTTGGTGTCCGCCGGCTGCGAATGTGTGGCTGTCAGTCTGCAGCAAGGCCGAGTTTCCCCAGCAGCGGTACTTGATGAGTTGGGACGTCGCCTTGTCACCAAAGTGCTTGTGGAAGGGGGTGGAGCAGTCTTGGGAAGTTTTTTCGACATCGGCGAAGTGGACGAAGTCCGTGTCTTCCTGGCTCCTCTGCTCGTGGGCGGCCAACAAGCACCCACCCCGTTGGCGGGTCGCGGTATCGAACACCTCGCTGCGGCCTGGCGGCTTCGCCTTTGTTCCTCCCAACGAATAGGCAGCGACATCTTGGTGATCGGCAAACCGGCAAAAGCCGATTCAGCATTTCCAAGTGAAAGCCTGGCGACCAAACCGATATAGTGCTGCTATACTCTCTTCCAAGCCCGTTTCGAGTCGGTGAGAATCAGACAATCCTGCACGCCTCCGGATCGCAGCGGGAAAAATGTTCGCGTTCCTGGGGATGTTCGGTAGCCCCCAGAACCAACACCTGTTCCCCCTTGCTCCCATAGCGGAATACCGTGATTCCTTTCAGTCCCGATTCGTAAGCTCGGCGATAGATGCGGGCTATATCTTCCGGTGTAGCCGTTTGGGGCAAGTTGATCGTCTTGGAGACAGCGTTGTCCACGTGTTTCTGGAAAGCTATCTGGATGTCCAGATGTTCGTCCGGCGTCAGCTCCAGGGCTGTGCGGAAAAGCTGACAGACTGCCTCCGGCAAGGGCTTGAGCTGGGACGAGGCGCTGTCCTCTGGAGCAGAAGGTGAGCGAACGGATCCCGGCGAAGTACGGGGAAAGTTTTGGAGTGTGCCGTGTTGCAGAAGATGTTCCTGCAGTTGGGGCGAAAAAAGGCCCTTGCCCTGGACATAACGAAGAAACAGCGGGTTGAGTTCCACCAAGGTAGCCCCGCCGAGCACACCCTGGCGCCGATAGGCCAGGGCAAAGAGGGGTTCGATGCTGGCCGAGGTTCCCGCAATGATGCTGAGCGTGCCGGTTGGAGCAATCGAAGTGCGCGTCGCGTTACGGACACGTCGGCCTTCGGCGGCATGGCGACTGTTTGGCCAATTCGGAAAAACGCCGCGCTCCTCGGCTAACCGTTGCGACATCCGCAGCGATTCTTCGTCCAGAAATGCGGCCAATTCTTCGGCGAGATGGACGGCGGCTGGAGAACCGTAGGGTATTTCCAGGAGAATCAGCATCTCCGCGAACCCCATGACCCCCAGGCCAATCTTGCGATTGCCCTGAACTCTGGCGGCAATACGTGGGTCGGGCCAGCGGCTCACGTCTATGACGTCATCCAGGAAGCGCGTTACCAGTTGCGCCAGTTCGCCCAGCTTAGTCCAGTCCACGACGTAACGGCCATCCGGGCCAAGGCGGACACAATGACTGAGATTAATCGAGGCAAGATTACAAGCTTCGTAAGGTAACAAAGGCACTTCCCCGCAGGGGTTGGTGGCTTCAATTGTTCCCAGGGACGGAGTAGGCTGACTGCGGTTAATAGTGTCCAGGAAGACCAGGCCGGGATCACCCGTGTGCCAGGCTGCCTCACAAATCTGCTCAAAAATCCGCAGAGCCGACACTCGGCTTGTTAGGGTGCGGTTGTGGGGATTAATGAGCGGAAGATCCTCGCGCCGTGCTAATGCCTGCATGAAAGCATCCGTAATTCCAACCGAGAGATTGAAATTACGGAAACTGACGCCATCACGTTTCGCTGCGATAAAGGTCTCGATATCGGGATGGTCCACGCGCAAGATGCCCATATTGGCGCCGCGTCGCTTCCCGCCTTGGCGGATGTTCTCGGTAGCCGCATCGAAGATGCGCATGAACGAAACCGGCCCCGAGGCTGATCCGCCCGTGCTGGCGACACGATCTCCTGCCGGCCGTAAGTGCGAAAAAGAAAAACCCGTTCCCCCTCCGGATTGCTGAATCAGGGCCATCAATTTCAGGGCATCGAAAATCGAAACCATGCTATCTTCGATGGGCAGTACGAAACAGGCACTGAGTTGGCCCAGAGGTGTGCCGGCGTTCATCAGGGTCGGCGAATTCGGCAAGAAATCCAACCGCATCATCGCGTCCAGAAACGCTTCTTCATACTGACGGGCTTGCCGCGCTGAACCGTAATATAGTTCGGCCTGAGCCACGGCTCGAGCTACTCGTGCGAATAATTCTTCGGGCGATTCCACGATCCGGCCCTGCGGATCGCGGCGCAGGTATCGCGCCTCCAGCACCCGCACGGCATTGGGCGTCAGTTCCATCGTTACAGGTCCTCCTGTAAACCAGTCTATGCAGCGCTCTGCAGTCGGGCACAGAGGCGGAGTGGCGCACTCTGCCGCCACGAGGGCACAATGAATTGGTACAACACGGCCATCTTGGCAGCTGAAATCGTACTGGCGATCGTGTTAGGCAGCCTGATCGGCTGGCTCGTAGCGTATTGGCGAGGGCGACACCAACGGCCCAAGGCGGAACTGGAATCTTCCAGCACATCGCTACCGCCCCCCGACCTGGTCCACCCTGCTCCGCCCAGCGAGACGGCCGAGTCCATCTTGTCGTCGGTGGTGCAATTGCAATGGCCAGCTATTTTAGAAGCAGCGGGGGAAGGTCTGCTGCTCCTGGACGCCAACCAAACGGTGCTGCTGGCCAACAGGACAGTGGGCGAGTTCTTTGGCATGGCTCCCGAAGGGTTACACGGTCGAAAGTTCTGGGAATTGATACAACATCGGCCCCTCCTCGACGCTTTGGAGCACGTTCAACTGGGGGCCACCGTGCACGCCGAAGTAACTGTGCACTATCCGCGGGAACGTATCTTGCGCCTACACTTGCTGGTGCCTCGCGGTAGTACGGTATCTTCCGAGGCCCGTCGGGGGGGCGCAATGACCGGCCAATCATTACGCCCTCCCGCGTTGCCGATTTCGACCGCACCTCGGGATGTCCCCAGCGGCATCACCGTCATCATCGTCCGCGATGTTACGGAATTGCGCCGCCTGGAACAATACCGCCGCGAGTTTCTGGCCAATGTCTCCCACGAACTGAAAACTCCCCTGACGGCCATTCAGGCGGCTGCTGAAACGTTACAAGCCGCTCTCTGTGCCGATCCCCAGTCGGCCAGTCGTTTTGTCCAACACATTCTGGACAACGCGCAACGCCTGCATCGGCTCGTCCAGGACATGCTGCAACTCGCCCGTCTGGAAGCAGGACAACAGACTTGGCACAAGGAAGCAGTTTGCGTGGCAGAGGTAGTGCAGGATGTCGTGGAACGCCATCAGGCACGTGCCCAGCAGAAAGGTTTGGCATTGCAGATCGTTTCCGAGCACCCGGAACTGCGGACCTGGGTGGACGCCGAGGCACTGGTGCGTATTTTGGAAAACCTGCTGGACAATGCCATCAAATACACCGCCCGAGGCAGCATCAGTATCCGTTGGTGGCCTGCTGAAAACCACGTCGTTCTCGAAATCGCCGATACCGGTGAAGGCATTGCCCCCGAGAATCTTCCGCGCATCTTCGAGCGCTTCTATCGCGTGGACAAAGGGCGCAGCCGTGACCAGGGGGGCAGCGGCCTGGGACTGGCTATCGTCAAGCACTTGGTGCACGCTATGGACGGCGTTATTCACGTACAGAGTCAGTTGGGCGTGGGCACTCGATTTACGGTCCGACTTCCCGGTGCGGAAGCCGCGTCCCCAATCGGATGACGAGCCTCGTAACACTTGTGGGCGCTGACCCAAATTATATCACCCTGTGCAACTTAGCCAACGCTAACACACCGGCAGACGACAACTTCGAGGGCTTCCACGTTGAGCACGGAAAGGCGGCGCTCTCGGCCCAGGCTTGTTTATTACGACACGAACTGCTCCAGAAAACGACGGCTTTGCCGCAGAGCGCGAATCCGGTCGGCCAACGAACCTTCATAAGCGCGATCCTCGACCTCGACGCACACCGGCCCGTTATAACCGACGTCATTTAGCGCCGCGAAGAAGCGTCCCCAATGCACGTCGCCCAGTCCCGGCAGTTTCGGGGTGTGCCAACCCAGACCGAGCACGCCGACCTCCTGAAGCTTTTCCCGATCCAGGCGAGCATCTTTGGCATGAATGTGGACAATGCGTTGGCCAAACTCGCGGATGCACGGCACCGGATCAATCAGCAGCCAGACCAGGTGCGACGGATCCAGATTCAATCCCAGGCAGGGTGAGGCCAATTCACTGAAAAGTTTCCGCCATACTGCCGGCGACATGGCCAGATTCTTCCCTGCAGGCCATTCGTCATAACTGAACAGCATCGGGCAGTTCTCGATGCCAATCCGGATTCGATGCCGCTCAGCATGGCTGATTATGTCCGGCCAAACTTCACGCAGACGGGGCCAGTTGTCTTCGATCGTGAGCCGCCAATCCCGTCCGATGAATGTGTTGACCACGCCGACCCCCAACCGCGCTGCTGCAGTGATCACCTGTTTCAGGTGCTCCGTGACACGGCGACGGTGCTCCGCATCCGGATCCAGCGGGTTCGGATAGTAGCCCAGGCCCGAGATGCTGATGCCGTATTGTTTCAGCAAACCCTGAATGCGCTGCACCTCGCCATCCTCGAGGCGGCTGACGTCCACGTGGGTAACACCAGCATACCGTCGTTCCGCTTTGCCCACCGGCCAGCACATCAGTTCCACACATTGGTACCCTTCGTCTCGGGCGATGCGAAGCACCTCTTCCAGGGAGCAATCGGGCAGAATGGCACTGACGAATCCCAGTTGCATGAGGCTCCTCCTGGCACACGGCTCACGGGATCGGACTTATTTTACAACAACGGTGCAAACAGACGGGAAAAATTCTCTGCCAGACGCACTTGCCATCCACGTTGGCGGAATTTGGCGCGGTCGAGCAATTCGCTTCGGGCAAAATCCAGTTCAAAAGCGCGACGTAATTCCTGCAATTCTGCCTCTGAGTGCAGAACACAGTTGATCTCAAAATTCAGGCGCAAACTGCGGTAATCCAGGTTAACACTGCCGACGTAGCCCCAGGCATCGTCCACCAGCATCATCTTGGAATGCATCATACCGGGCAGATATTCATAAAACCGGATGCCCTCATCCAGCAGTTCATCTACGTAAGCGCGGGTGGCGAAATGAGTCAGCCAATGATCCGCGACGCGCGGCAGGAGGATGCGCACCTCGGCCCCCACCCGCGCAGCTAAACGCAGTGCATCCAGCAGACCAGGGTCGGGCACAAAGTAAGGCGTGGCAATCCAGAGACGTTTGCGGGCCATGCTGATCGCCGCGAACAGCAAGTCGCGATTGGCGTTCTTCGCCTGGTCTGGGCCGCTATTTACGATTTGCACCACCGCGTCCCCCGCCGGCTCGCACCGGGGAAAATAGGATGCCCCGCGCAAATCCTCGCCGCTGGCAAACTGCCAATCTTCGGCAAAAACCATCTGCAGACAGGCCACGGCAGGCCCTTCCACACAAATATGTTCGTCCCGCCAGTCTCCGAAGCGAGGATCGCGGCCGAGGTATTCGTCGCCGATGTTGATGCCCCCCGTGAAGGCGATACGCCCGTCCACGACGGTAATCTTGCGATGGTTCCTCAAGTTCACTTGGATACGCCGTCGCAGCGGGTTGATAGTCAGGAACGGTTCACATCGCCCTCCTGCTTTACACAACGGCCTGATGAAGGAAGTATGGAGAAGAATCGAACCGACGGCGTCATAAAGCAGGCGCACCTCCACCCCCTGCTGTGCCTTGGCAATGAGCTTTTCCAATAAACGCCCGCCGGTCATGTCGGCGCGCACGATGAAATATTCCAGATGGATATGGTGCTCAGCCTGGTCAATGGCCTGGAACATGTCCTCAAACGCATCCCTGGTCTGGTGGTAGAACCGCACTCGATTGCCGTAGCTGACTGGAAAAGCCCCCAACTGAGCCGCTAACTGCCCCAGGTTGTTCCAGGTGGGCGATGACCGCGGACGCGCCTGACCGCGTTGCAGATGTTCCGGAAGGGAGCGTTCTCGCGCTGTCGCCGACAGCCGCAAACGCCGACGCTTCCGAATCGGACGATACACGTAGTTATAGCCGAACAATGCAAACAGTATGATGCCAAGAACTGGCACGCCAATCACCGTCAACGCCCAAGCCGGGGCCGAGGGCGATTCCTTCTTGGTGTAAAGCACCCAAGGCACGCCGAGCACTATGGACAGGGCGTGCACGATGGCTATTGCCGAGAGCACAAGCGCCAGCGGATGCTCTGCGATAAACTCGGACATGCGATTGGGCTTTTGTTGGGCTCTCTACAGCTCCCGTCGGCATTTTAGGCACATTCCGAGTTCATAGACTTGTCGGATTTGCGGTGGTCGTCGCGATGCTGGCATGGAATGCAGGTGCTTCACCCTCCCAGGCCAGGCCGATAAAATAAAATCTACCCTGCCCGATTACCCTCCATGTTCCGTCCCCGCTTTATAAGGATTCAAGTATGCTCAGGCCGAAGAAACCCAGGATGAGCCTTGCCGCATTGTTGCTGATCTCGGTTGGCCTGTTGCTATGCAGCCGTGCCTCCCCAAGTCAGCAGGTGCAGTCCTCAGGTGAACCCCAAGTTGAAGACACAAATGCGCTGTCCCAGCGCCGCAACTTTGTGGCGTCAGCCGCCGATCGCAATAAACCGATGGCTTCACGGGCCAATCGAACTGCCGACCTCGTTGGCTTGGAGTTTTTCGAGAAAAAAATTCGGCCTGTTTTGGTAGCGGAATGTTATCAGTGCCATTCCGCACAGGCGGAGAAAGTGCGTGGCCATCTACGGCTGGATTCACGGCAGGCCATGCTCCAAGGAGGCAGCAGCGGCGCTCCCGCCGTAGTGCCAGGTAAGGTGGAAGAAAGTTTACTCGTAGCGGCATTACGGCACGACGGCCTGAAAATGCCCCCGAAGAAGAAATTGCCTCCGCAAGTCATCGCCGATTTTGAGCAATGGATTCGCCTCGGTGCCCCGATGCCGCCCGACAACGGTCGCTATATGGCGAATTCACCGGATCAAGCCAGAAAACATTGGGCTTTCCAGCCGTTGCGGCTTGCCACTGTGCCCCAGGTGCGCAATGTTTCCTGGCCGCGCTCGGAGATTGATCACTTTCTATTGGCCGCTATGGAAGCTAAAGGCGTCGTTCCCCTGGAGGACGCCGATCGCTACAGCCTGGTGCGGCGGATTTATTTCGATCTCATCGGCTTGCCCCCTTCGCCGGAGGAGATCACCGCCTTTGTTGCGGATACCTCACCCCAGGCTTTCGAGAACGTGGTAGATCGTTTGCTTGCCTCACCGCATTTCGGCGAGCGTTGGGGCCGACATTGGCTCGACGTCGTGCGCTATGCCGATTCCAACGGCAAGGATGAAGATTTCACGTTTTATCAGGCTTGGCGTTACCGCGATTACGTCATTGCCAGTTTCAACCGTGATAAGCCTTACCATCAGTTTGTCCGCGAACAGCTGGCTGGTGATCTCCTACCCGCTCAAACTTCGGAAGAACGCGATGAGTTGTTGATCGCCACCGGTTTCCTGACCATCGGCCCGAAAATCCTGGCCGAACGCGATAAGGCGAAGCTGAAAATGGATGTCGTGGACGAGCAGCTGGACACTATCGGCAAGGCATTTCTAGGGCTGAGCATTGGTTGTGCTCGCTGCCACGATCACAAATTCGATCCGATCACAGCCCGCGAATACTATGCTTTGGCGGGCATATTCACTAGCACGGTGACTCTGGAAGGGATTAAAGGCAACAATGTTGTTATCTCCGGTTGGGTTGAACGACCATTAGGTCCCGATGGTGAAAAACGGCTTCAGGATTATCAGTCCTTCAGTAAGAAGCTGGAACCGCTCCGAGAACAGCTAAAGAAAGCCCAGGCCGAGTTAAAGACTGCCGAGGGGAAAACTGCTATACGCACCGCCAGCGCCCTGTCCGGCATTGTCGTGGACGACACGCAGGCGGAAAAAGTAGGTCTCTGGAAAGCCTCTACCTTTGCTCAGCCTTACGTGGGCGCAGGTTACGTCCACGACGACCGGGCGGAGAAAGGACAGAAACGAATCATCTATCGGGCAAAGCTGCCCAAGGCGGGAGCTTATGAGGTCTTTCTTTCCTACACCGTAGGGGAAACCCGTGATACGAAAGTGCCTGTAATCATTAGGCACACTCAGGGCGAGAGTACCGTACACGTCAATCAGCGCCAGAAACCGAATGCAGACGGGTTATTTCATCGCCTGGGAGTTTTCACCTTTGCCGCAGGCGAAGAGGCTCGCGTGATTATTTCTAATGCAGACACCACAGGGCACGTCATCGCCGATGCGGTACTTTTCCGACCCGCAGGAGAATTGGCCAAAGACCCAGCTATGCTGGAAATGCTCACCGGCGTGCCGACGGAACTGGCGGAACAAATACGTAACCTCCGTCAGCGCGTCGAAAGTTTGCAGAAACAGCTGAGCGAACTGGAAAGGCAGCGCCCCCAGCCACCTGCCATGTGTATGAGTGTTCGGGAAGCTGAGAAACCCGGCCATTGTCGCCTTCATATACGCGGCAGTCATGAACAGCTGGGCCCGGAAGTGCCGCGCGGTTTTCTGGAAATCCTGACCAACGGCACACCTCCTGCTGTTCCGCCGGACCAAAGTGGCCGATTACAATTAGCCGATTGGCTGGTTACGCATGCCCGGCCGTTGTTGGCACGAGTCCTGGTCAACCGAGTTTGGCAACATCTCTTCGGTGAGGGGCTGGTGGCCAGCGTGGATAATTTCGGTACCACCGGCGAGCAACCGACGCATCCGGAATTATTGGATTACCTGGCCCAGCAGTTCATCCAAGACGGATGGTCTGTGAAACGTTTGATTCGCAAATTAGTTTTATCGCGTGCTTACCGGCTAACCAGCCGAATTCCTGAGCCACGAACGGCTGTAGTGGAGCGGAACCTGCAACTGGATCCCGAGAATACACTTTTGTGGCGAGCACGGAGACGACGGCTGGAAGCGGAGGTTCTTCGCGACAGTGTGCTATGGTTCAGCGGCCAACTCGATACGGCGATGGGCGGCTCCACGGTGAGCGAATACTCAGAGTGGGCCGTTGGACCGAATGCGCGGTCTAAGCCCGATATCGAGAAAATACGTCGGCGCAGCATCTACCTGCCCGTGATTCGTAACGAGTTGCCCGCCTGGTTTCAGGTTTTCGACTTCGCCAATGCCGACGTGACCACGGGCCAACGCGACATCACCAACGTGCCGCCTCAGGCTCTGTTCTTGCTGAATAATCCCATGGTCATTCATCAAGCACGCCTGGGAGCGCAGCGGTTGCTTCGCGAAGCCGCGGATGACCGCGCCCGCATCACCCTGGCCTTTTTACGTCTGCTGAGCCGACCCCCCTCCCCTCAAGAAACCGCTGAGGCGTTGACGTTCCTCACGGAATACCGTCAAGTAGTTGCCAAACATCTGAAAGAGGGAGAGGACGCGCAACTGGAGGCTTGGACTGCCTGGTGCCAGGCTCTCATCGCCAGTAGTGAATTTCGCTTTTTGGACTGAGAGAAGGGCTGACTGTAGGAACAAACTTGATTATAAGGATTTTCGGAGGGTGTGAGGATGCTGGTCAACCGGCGGCAATGGTTGCGACAATCGGCTTGCGGGTTCGGTTACTTAGCTTTTGCCGGGATAGCCGCTCAGGCTGCGGGGGACAATCCCTTAGCCCCTAAACCGCCTCACCACCCCCCGCGGGCTAAGCGGGTTATTTTCCTGTTTATGCACGGCGGACCATCCCATGTGGATACCTTCGATTATAAGCCCAAATTGCAACAGGACGATGGTAAGGAGGCCCCGTACGACGCCAAGACTTTCCGCGCACACCTGGGACGCAAACTGCTGGCCAGCCCTTGGAAGTTTCGCCAGCACGGTGAGAGTGGACTCTGGATTTCCGAATTGTTTCCCGAAGTGGCCAAACATGCTGACGAACTTTGTGTCATCCGCAGCCTGCACACGGAAGGCATTAGCCACGGCCAAGCAGTGCTCATGTTGCACACAGGCAATAGCAGTTTGACCCGGCCTTCGATGGGTTCGTGGATCGTGTACGGTCTGGGCACAGAAAACAGCAACTTGCCAGGCTTCGTCACCATCTGTCCGACTCGCGGGCACGGTGGAGCACAGAATTACGGAAGCGCTTTCCTGCCGGCCGTGTACCAGGGAACCGCCATTGGCAACGCGGACACGCCTGCCAGTGCGGCACAAATCCGCTTCCTCCATCATCCCTATCTCCCGACCGAAGTCCAACGGCGGCAACTGGATTACGTGCAACGACTGAATGAGCAGCATCTTCGCCGCACGGGCGACCGTGACGAAGTGGAAGGGGTCATCCAGTCCTACGAACTGGCTTTCCGGATGCAGCGCATAGCTCCGGAGATTCTAGACCTCTCGCGAGAGTCGGCAGCAACGCGCAAATTGTATGGCATTGACGAAAAACCCACCGATGATTTCGGTCGCCAATGCCTGATGGCCCGTCGCCTGGTGGAGGCGGGAGTCCGCTTTGTTCAGGTTTCCCACAGCTTCAAATGGGACCAGCATGGCAACCTCAAAGCGGGGCATGAACGCAACGCTCTGGAAGTGGATAAACCCGTGGCCGCCTTACTTACGGACTTGCGCGACCGCGGCTTACTGAACGATACCTTGGTGTTGTGGGGCGGCGAGTTTGGACGAACCCCCATGGTCGAGGGCAAAGACGGTCGCGATCATAATCCCCAAGGCTTTACCATGTGGCTGGCCGGTGGCGGCGTGAAACCGGGCTTCGCTTACGGCAATACTGACGACTACGGCCGCTTCGCGGTCGAGAACCCCGTGCACATGCACGACCTGCACGCGACCATTTTGTGGCTTCTCGGATTGGATCACGAAAAACTTACCTTCCGCTACTCGGGCCGCGATTTCCGCCTGACTGATGTGCACGGTCGAGTGGTGCGCGAAGTAATGCGGTAGCCTTCCATCACCTGAAACATGCCGACGATCAGTCAGCGGACCACAAAGCTCAGATCATACTCCAGCTGTCCCCCCGCTTAGCCCCTAATTCCTAATGGATTCGTGCTGGAACAAGGTTCATATTCTTAGGAGGGCTTAGTTTGTTGATAATGAGTTTCAGTAACATATACAGACGTCCCCATGTGAAGATCGATCAGCCTCACTCTTGAGCCCACGGCGTTGTATTATCTGAACTGAGTGCACGGAGCTCATTGTGGCTAAGATATTAGTTACTCTTATAGAAAAGACCGTTGCCGCATCTTCGGTTTCTGGTAGCATTAGATGTGACTGAGACGCAGTATCATTACATAGTCCAGAGGATCGGAGGATAGCGAAATGAGTCACGCTATGCATAGTCCCAGCGCGGACATTTCCAGGACACAGGCGCGAAATGAGTCCGGCCGACCGCCACGCCGTGTAGCCAAGGATGCCCGATGGCATCAGGACGGCTTTACGTTGATCGAGTTACTCGTCGTTATAGCAATCGTATCCCTTTTGATGGCCCTGCTTCTGCCAGCGGTCCAGCGCGTCCGCGAAGCTGCTAACCGGGTACGATGTGCCAATCATCTGCGGCAGATTGGTGTGGCACTGGCCAATCATCACGACCAATTTGGCCGATTCCCGACCGTGGACTCTTATTATCTCGGCCAACCCACTTATAACAGCGCGTTCACACGGCTCTTACCTTTCTTGGAACAGGACGGTTTGGAGAAACAGTACGATTACACCATTGGCCCGACGACACCGCCCAACGACCGCGTCGGTAGTCAGCCGATTGCGGTTTATCGTTGTCCGAGCATGATGCCACCACCGACGCCCCAGGCGTTTCCCGGATGGTCCAGTTATGCAGTCTCCATCGGCACTCGGAATGCCTTCCCGCCCACTCCGCAAGATAGCCAAGATGATGGCGTATTCGTGCGGTTCATGGTCAACGGACCAGATGTCCAAGGTGTTCGCATGGAAGAAATCACCGATGGCACCACTTACACCATCTTCGCGGGTGAAATGGGTTTTCAGTTGAGAGACTATTCCTTTACTTCGGGGCCGTACTCGGGGCTCCTCCGGGGTGGGAACACCCAATGGGTCTGGGGCTACGCGAGCTACAGCTTCGGCAGCAGCCAGCTGATGTTCAATACGGTCCAGGGCACAGCCAGCGATCGCATCCTGCGCTTGCAGACTTTCCGCAGCGATCACGCAGGGGGGGCCAATTTTCTCTTCGGGGACAGCACCGTTCGGTTCCTGCGCCCCGGCATGGCAATCGATATGTATCGCGCTTTGACCACACGCAGTGGCGGTGAATTGGCGATCCACGTGCCGTAATGAGAGTACCCTGGAGGCGCGGCTGTGCAGACTCGTCTGACTCCAACTCAGCCTCGTCGTGTTGGCTTATTAGCGCTCTTCCTCGGCGGATTAGTGGGGCTTTGTGCCCTATTCGGTTGCCAGCGCCCTGGTGCCGATCCCCAACCGAAAAAGATTTCTATGGACGAATACTCTAAGATGCCCCTGGAAGAACGCCACGACCCCTATGTATTGCAGCACTTGCAAAGTAAACCTGCTAATTTACCCTGATGGCGGAATTAATCATCGCATGCTGATAGGTCGGCCTTCCTCGAGCAGCATGATTATCCTAACCGCGAGACCATAAGGAGCTAGCTATGCGTCCTATCGTAATCACTGCAACCCTAATAATGCTGGGCTTGGTCGTGAACAGCGGATACACATTGCCTCAGGAAGCCAACTCGGCCGGCATCCCACCATTACCGCTGGGTCTCTCCAGTTTCGGAGCCGCAGTATTGGGAGAATACATCTACGTCTTCGGCGGACATTCGGGCCGAGCTCACCATTACTATCGCGGCAACGTCCACGGCCAACTCTATCGCTTGAATTGGCGTCAGCCCAAAGAATGGCAACCGCTTCAGGCGGATACGCCTGGTCAGGGTTTGGCTCTGGTGGCAGCACGCGGCAGCTTGTACCGTATTGGGGGTATGCAACCACTCAATGCTGAGAACGAGCCCACGCGCTTACAATCTCTGCGCACTTTTGCCCGCTATGATGTGGCTGCCAACAAGTGGGAACGTCTACCTGACTTGCCAGAACCTCGCTCATCTCTAGATGCTGCCGTTCTTGGAGATCGTATCTTTGTTTTCGGCGGTTGGTATTTGCATGACGGCGAGCAAACCTGGCACGAGCACGGTTTGGTCTTTGACTTAGCCCATCCGGAACAAGGCTGGCAACGCCTTCCCCAGCCCTTCCGCCGCAGAGCGTTGGCTGTGGTTGCGTATGAGGAGCAAATTTACGTCCTTGGCGGTTTGAGTGATGACGGGCAGGTCAGCCTCGAAGTCAATGTTTTCGATCCGAAGCACCATCGCTGGGGAAAAGGTCCCTCTCTACCCGACGGACGGGGCAACGGTTTCGGTTGTGCAGCTTGCGTGGCGGGTGGGCGATTGTACATCAGTCCTGCCGATGGTCGGATATATCAGTTTCGGGATGAGCGCTGGCATTCTGTAGGCCAAGTTATACCAGCTCGAGCCATGCACCGTATGGTAGCACAACCTGATGGCTTATTGTGCCTGCTGGGTGGTTCACCCCGCCAAGACGCGAACAAACCAACTGCCGAAATGCTGCGCCTCGTTCAAATCTGGCGTCCTTCCCCCTGACGCAGCTAATGATCCACGGAGTGTCCAACGAGATAACTAATCGTAGCTAGACCGACGCTTACGGTGTCTTGACCAGAGTTTATAAAGGTGAAAAGAAATCCTCCTGGAAATGGCCAAACATGGAATCGCCGAGTCGTGAGATATGCTTGTCTCTTGGGCATGGAAATTTTCCCCCAAGCAACTAACTAAACAGACAAACATCTTCCCGGCCATTACTTACCAGTTACTGGGTACTAACAAAATGTGCGCTAACTGCTGGCGTTACCTCCGCAATAATGCCTTAGGCCAGCACCCCGAGTGAGCGTGCGGAAATTCAGACACCAACTTCGGCCATTGTATTGCCAAGTGTGAGCTTTATCCTAGGGACAAAGTGCTGTGTCACTTCCTTGAACTCATGCCGTCGCCTGTTTAGACCCACAACGCGTTGCCCTGGAGCAGATGACTTCCTCCGATCTGACAGGATATTAATCACATAATTGCATAACATACATTTAATCCAATTCACTGTGCTTAGTGGACTTAGGAAAAGTTCTTTGGCTATTTTCGCATGGCCTCGAACCACCATGGTGGGCGATGCTGCTCAATGAAGCAATCGCGGACAGCCAGGTCGTACGGCGTAACAGGACCGCGCGCGATGACGCTTAGCCAATCCGCTCCATGGTTCTTAGTTAATTCGTCAAGAGCCCGCTCCGCAACCTGATCGCCGGTTTTCCTCAGGTGTAACAGGGAGATCAGCCGCATTTTTTCGTCTTCTTGCCTCTGCTTAGAACGCGCATTCAAGACCTCTAACGTTTCCTTCAAGCCAAGGATATTTACCAATACCTGGGTCATGAGCCGCCGACGCAACTCATTGTGTTCAAAGCCTAAAGCATCCAACACGGGCTTCACGGCGCTGCGACCTATCATGGTCAGCGCCTTCACTGCCGGATACGACTCCTCTAATAATCCATGCGTAGTATATTGATAATCTATATACTTTAGCAGCACTGGTATTCCTTCCACTGCTTTGACCTTTCCCAAAAACAACATCGCCCACCGCACATTGGTATGGGCCCGCATTTCCATACGCTTTTCAAGAAACGATAGCGCCATTGAGATCGTGTTAGTGCCGTCTGGGTTGAAAATCAGCCAATTTTGCCGAAATGCTAATTCACCGTGTTCAAACGGAATCAATCGGGCCTCTTGTCTCCTGACCCCAGATGGATCGGTGCAGATCATCCACTTATTCTTAGGATATCGAAATCTTATAGGTTCTTCTACGCAAGGGTTTTCTGGAACAATAACCTTGAGGCATACTCTTTCCAAAGAGTCCAAAGGCGCGAAGTGAGTAAGTACCAATCTTAGAGGCATCCTATGACAATTTACAATAATCAAAGGGTCATCATGAAAGTC
>JANWVZ010000080.1 GCA_025056555.1 Gemmatales bacterium
GGCACCTGGACGGCGCGGGCTACCTGCCAAACCAAACGCAATGCCAGCGGTTTGATCGCCGGGCCACTGAGTCCGCCGGTGACGTTAGCTAAGACGGGACGACGCTTGCGCCAATCCACAGCCATACCGACAAAGGTATTCACCAGCGACAAGGCATCGGCACCAGCGTCGACCGCGGCACGCGCAATAGGCACAATGTCGGTCACGTTCGGCGTCAGCTTGGCCCACACGGGCAGTCGGCACACCCGTTTGACCTGTTCGACGACCTGAAACGTCAGACGCGGGTCAGTGGCGAAATCGAGACCTCCAGCGACGTTCGGGCAAGAAAGGTTCAGTTCCAGCGCGGTGATGCCAGGTTGTCCCGACAAGCGCTGAGCCAACTCGGCAAACTCGGCGGCGGACTTCCCCGCGATGTTGACGATGAGGGCAGTCGGTAACGTGCGCAAATATGGCAAGTGGTACTCCAAAAAGTGAGCTAACCCATCGTTATCCAGGCCGATGGCATTGAGCATACCACACGGGGTCTCGACACTGCGAGGCGGCGCGTTCCCGGCGCGGGGCTGTAGGGTAATGGTCTTAGGAATGATGCCCCCCAACTGAGAAAACTGGACGATGTCCGCCATCTCGCGGCCGTAGCCGAAGGTGCCCGATGCCGCCAAGATTGGGTTCCGCAGCCGCACGCTACCGATCTGCACACTCAAGTCCATGGTGTCATCACCTCATTGAAAGCCTGTGCTCCAGAAGCCGTGTCATGTCATGACGCTGTCGAAACAAGTGCCAGCCACAGACGCTCCGAAGCAGCACGCTCCGCCAAGGTACCGACCTGAAAGTTTCCCACGAGCATGCTAAGTTCAGTCGCGGGATAAACCCGTGCGACGCGTGTAAATCTTATCCGGAAGGCTGGGCCAGCGCCTAGAGGCGTCAACGACGCCACGTAAAGCAGTTGGCCATGGTCACGTGCGTCGGGGCGTCGGTCGCGGCAGAGTCGAACCTAGCCAATTACCGGGGCTGATGACCTGGTTCGCGTGATTGGTACATTTATATGCTCGAGTCATGGTCGAGTTTACCAAATTGCCGGGAGCGACGCGGTGTTCTACAATCGGCCACGATGCTCGCCGCGGAGAGCACGGTATGAAGGAACCTTGGCAGGTATATATGCGGATCGGCGTGGTGCACGGGATGCTTTTCCCCGAATGTCTGGGCGGCACCGGGCCGATTCGCGCTACGTTGGCGGACATCGCCCACGATCCGTTTTTTGAGGCCGTAGATGTTGGCGCGATCGAAGACACGCAGGAACGGGCCGAGTGTGCCGCCTTATTACGCGATAGCCAACTGGCCGTGGCCTTTGCCTGTCAGCCGACGCAACTGCGTTTGCAACTCGATCTGAACGCAGCCGATGAACAAGTTCGTGAGCATGCCTTTCGCGTGCTGGTCAGTCTGTTTCCTCAGGCGCGGGAACTCGGAGCGCAGCGGATTTTCGTCATGAGCGGTAAGAATGTACCCGCCTCGGATCGCCGTGCCGCCATGGAGCGATTGGTCACCATGCTACGCCGCTTGTGCCGCGAGGCCCGCGAGCGGACAGGGTTGCCCCTGGCCTTGGAAGTTTTCGATTACGATGTGGACAAGAAAGCCCTCATCGGCACCTGCGAAATGGCCGCATGGGTTGCCTGCGAAGTCCGCCGCGATTTTCCCGATTTCGGCTTGCTCCACGATTTGAGCCACATTTACCTCTGCCATGAGGAACCGAGCCGGCATTTTCCGCTGATCCGCGAACATCTGGTGGCCATGCACCTGGGCAATAGTGTATCGCAAAGGAATCATCCGCTATTCGGCGACACGCACCCGCCGTTCGGCGTTCCCGGCAGCGATGTGGCGGTGCCTCAAGTACGAGATTGTCTGAAGGCGTTATTTGACATCGGTTTTCTCCGTCCGGGTCGTCGGCCCTTGGTAAGTTTTGAGATCCGCACGCCCCCGGGCACCGAGCCACAGACGGTCATAGCGAATATGAAGCGTACCTTGGCCCAAGCTTGGTGGGATTGGTGATCGGAACATCATGGCGCGGAAGAAATCCGGCACCTCGTCGAGAACCATCAAAGCGACAAAAAACTCGCGCAGCGAGGCCCGACGGCGCGAACTGGCCGAGAAAGTTGTGGCCACGCTGCGGCAACTCTATCCCGATGCGAAATGCAGCCTGAACTATCGCACCCCCTTGGAATTACTGGTGGCGACGATGCTCTCGGCGCAGTGCACCGATGAGCGGGTCAACCAAGTTACGCCCGCGCTCTTTGCCCGATTTCGCACCGCCGAGGATTATGCTCAGGCCGATCAGAAGGAACTCGAGAAATACATTCGCCCCACAGGTTTTTACCGCGCTAAAGCGAAGAACCTGATGGCCTGCTGCCGAGCTCTCGTGGAAAAATACGGCGGCCAGCTCCCACAAACCTTGGAAGAACTGACGAAGTTACCCGGTGTCGGCCGCAAGACCGCGAACGTCGTGCTCGGCACGTTATGGGGCGTCCCCGGAATTGTGGTGGATACGCATGTGCGACGTCTGGCGCGTCGTATGGGGCTGACCCACCATACTGACCCGTTGAAAATCGAGCAAGACCTGATGCAGCTGATTCCGCGGGACGAATGGGTGGCATTTGGCCATCGCATGATCTATCACGGCCGCCAGGTGTGCCTAGCCCGCAAGCCGAAATGCGACATCTGCGCCCTGCATGCGTTTTGTCCCAAAGTCGGTGTGGCCAACAAAAAGACGAAACGTCTGCGATAATGCCCTGCGGACTAGCCAATCCCTGCGACAGCGGTCGAGGCTCCCTGCCGAGAACAGCTCAACTGCTCAGTTTTCCGCAGGAATCCAGCTTCTGGGCCGCCAATGTGGTTATAAACCCAGGAAGTCAAAATTGGTAAGCGCAAGGCCTCAGCCAGCACTAAAGGCTTGGGTCTCGTTACACCGGCGAAATCATTCCCAGGCAGCGGATAGCTTGGCCCCCCTTCCACCAGCAGACGGAAACCATATTTCTATTTCCGTGCGGCTTAGCCTTTTCCCTCGAAGGAGGGAACCTTCGACAGCAAATACGGTTCCCCGGAGGAATAAGCCACGAGCCGATTCACCCTTGGAGGAGATCAGTCTATGTGGAGCATGCTGGGTGTGAGTCTGGCCCTGTGCACTCTGGCAGCACAGCCTACGACGACGGTATATGAATTGCGCATTTACCACGCCGCTCCCGGAAAAATGGAGGCCCTGCTGGCCCGTTTCCGTCAGCATACTGTCAAACTGTTCGAGAAGCACGGCATAACCAATGTCGGCTACTGGGTTCCGGTTGACCCGAAGGATGAACGCCTGATCTATGTGGTAGCTTTTTCCACCGTCGAAGCTCGCGAAAAAGCATGGAAAGCCTTTTCTGCCGACCCGGAGTGGCAGCGGGTTCGTGCCGAGACGGAAAAAGAAGGACGGTTGGTTACTAAGGTCGAGTCCTTTCTGATGCGTGCCACGGATTATTCCCCGGATTTCAAACCGGAAAAAGTGGGGGAGCGCGTATTTGAACTGCGCATCTACACCGCGGAGCCTGGTCGCCTGGAAGCTCTGCACAACCGCTTCCGCCACCACACCATGAAACTTTTCGCTAAACACGGCATGGTCAACCTCGCTTATTGGAGTCTGCTGCCCCAGCATCCAGACGCCGATCGAAAATTAATCTACCTCCTGGCGCATAAGAGCGTGGAGGCTGCTAAGGCATCGTTTGAAGCTTTCGGCAAGGACCCGGAATGGCTGCGCGTACGCAAGGAATCCGAGGAAAAAGCAGGCGGTCCTCTCGTTGTGCCCAAGACCGGGGTGGTTTCTATCTTCCTGAAGCCGACCGATTTCTCTCCTTGGCAATAACCACGCTTCCAGTAGCCCTGGATTGCCTGGTCGCCTGGAAACTCGGGAATCCCACCATGAATCGGATGCTTCTTCGATTGGTCCTGGGAATAGTGTTATGGATTAATGCGGGTTTCCTACTACGAGGCCAGGAAAAGCCCGACCTGCCCGAAGAAGGCTTGCCCGTTACCGAAGCCGAAAAAAAAGCGGTGACGCGATTACAGCAAGCAGGTGTGTTGGTGTTACGGCTGGCCATGAACACAAACTGGCTGCTGGCGGACTTCAGTTTGCGGAGTCAACCCGTTCGCGATGACGAACTGGCTCTGCTGGCTGAAATGCCCAATCTCATCGAACTGAATCTGGCCGGCACGAACATCGGCGATGCACAGCTGAATTGGGTCGCCAAACTATCTCATTTGCGAGTGCTGAAGTTACAAAGAACGGCCGTCACCGATGCCGGACTGAAGCTCCTGCGTTCTTTACCGCAGCTCGAGGTACTCAATCTGTACGGCACCCAGGTGACTGACCAGGGATTGGCGGAACTCGGGGGGCTGAAAAAGCTCAAGCGACTCTACGTCTGGGGTACCAAGGTGACCGAAACGGGAGCCAGGAAACTCATGGCCGCGATTCCCGGCTTACACGTCGAGTTGGGGATCACCACAGACCCCAAGCCCGCAGAGCCTCCTAAGAAGGAACCCAAACCTCCCGCCAAAAACTGAACCAGGACTTCCTGAAAAGGCTCAAGCACAAAGCCGGGCTGCTCCCGATAAGCCACCGTAAGCCACTGAATAAACTCCAGGGCAAGCCGACTGATAAAACGCCACCAAAATCATCTTTTCACCCGAACACGCAACTGTCTCTCTAGTTCCGCAACACTCGTGCGGGCACATCGCCTTTTATACCTTGCCCGGCACGAGGATGGAACTGACGCTCGGATTGATTGCCTCGACATAAGTGGCCCGACCGCTATTACCAGTCTATGGATACTGCCGAGGAAGGCCACATGGATGCAGAGACACAGGCGTTATTGACCTTGCGATTAGTTCCAGGGTTGGGACCACGCCTGATCCGAGCGCTGGTAAACCAGTTCGGCTCAGCGCAAGCTGTGCTGCAAGCCGACCCCCAACGCCTGACGGCAGTGCCGCATCTTCCGCGGAAACTGGCGCAGGCTCTGCGGCAGGCTATCGCCACTGCCCCCGTGCACCAGGAATTAGCCGACATAGCCGCTGCGGGAGCTCGAATCATTTCCTGGAACGCACCGGAATATCCGACATTGCTCTTGGCGTTGCCGGATGCCCCGCCCATCTTGTATCTGCGCGGTACACTGTCGGCTCAGGAACCGTGCATTGCGGTTGTCGGTTCGCGGCAATGCACCCAATACGGTTGCAGGATCACTCAGCGATTGGTCGCCGGATTGGTCCGCGCGGGCTACACCATAGTCAGCGGCTTGGCGCGGGGTATAGATGCAGTGGCGCATCAGACAGCACTGAATCAAGGTGGACGCACTATCGCAATTTTCGCCGGAGGCCTGTTAGCCGTTTATCCGCCCGAACATCGCCCCCTCGCTGAGCACATTGCCCAGCAGGGCGCCCTGCTCAGTGAGCAGCCGATACGTATGCCTCCTGAGCGCATCATGTTTCCTGCACGCAATCGCCTGATTAGCGGGCTGTGTCAGGCAGTGATCGTTGTCGAGGCCGGGGAACGCAGTGGCGCTTTGATTACCGCGCGACATGCGGCCGAACAAGGCCGAGAATTGTTTGTCGTGCCCGGCCCTGTGGATAGTCCCACGTCGGGCGGCATTATCCACCTGTTGCGTCAAGGTGCCTATGCGGTCCGCGATGCTCAGGAAGTATTAGACGTCCTGCGCACGTCCCAGCCGCTTCTCTCGCCACCCTGCCCGTCTGTCCACGAACCGACTCATGCTCTTTCCTCTGCCTCAGCTGAACCAACTTCTTCCGATGTGCGCCGCCCTCAAGCTCCAGGTTCTTTGGAAGTCAACCAGCCTGAAGTTGCTTCAACTACTTCTCCGAAAAAACGCTCACCACGCTCGCGCCTTTCCTCCTTGCAATCCGTATCCGTGCCATCAACTGGCATCCCTGCGTCGCAAGTCCAGCGCAGCCTCGAAGATTGGCCCGACTATGTACGCCTGCTTTACCATGCACTCACCGAGGAGCCTCAAGACGCTGATCACTTGGCTCAGCGCGCCGGCCTTTCGGCCCAGGAGCTTGCTCGGGCTGTGGTCCTCTTAGAACTTCAGGGCCTGGTGCGCCGACTACCGGGAAATCGCCTGATGCGCCAAGCCTGAGCCGATCGCATGTCTAACGGCCTGCACGGAGAGGACGACCCCATCAGGATCGGGCAGAATCTGCCGAGTGAGATTTCCCTCTTAGCCTTGCCGGAGGTATCTCTCACTGTCTATGAACTGCCCCTAACTCAGTTCCGTTCTATAAGATTTCGCTGCGAGTTGTGTTCCCGGTCGGTCTCGCTACCATCAGGGACATGCTGGTGAGCCCCATCGTCTCATATTTCGCTACCAGCCATATCGCAAGTCGCTCTTGCTGTCGGATAAGACATTCCCACTAACGTCTGTTTTCAAACGTTTAGTCAAGTGACTACAGAGCGGAGGGCCGCCCCTGAAATTGCCAGAACTACCACTGCCGCACCAAAGGCCTCAGCGCCCTTGTCTTGCGAAGAACTGGACCAGGGCGACACTCAGCCACCATCCGACTGCTCTGACGACCTCTAAACACTTCCTGCTGCGCCAAGTAACAATCTTAGTTTCAAGTCGAAGATCGTTCCGAGGAGTACGAGCAATTGCGAAAAACTTCGTGCTGCATCCAGCAGGAATCCTATTTTCAAACTTCCCAATGTCGCTCCCGAATCTGGGGGTATTGGGGAAATCTTTCGAGTCATCCAGGAACCTGGTACTCGGTCTCTGTCGAAGGCTTGTCGGGAGTCAAGTCTTAGGGGTCAACTCCGATCTTAGACGTTACTGACAATTCTCACGATTGTCCGATCTGCAGAGTTTCGTCAACCAATGACTATTGCCACGCAGTAATGGCTTTGAGCTGTTGGCGATGAAGAATAAGGCTCCTGGGAAGGTTCGTTCCAGGAATCACTTGCAACGGTCTCTTTCAGCCTGTCCAGGGGCCGCGAGAACTGCATTCTGAACGGCTATATGCAGGGCGATGTCTTGTTATCCGGACCTGCGTCCAGGGCACGCGTTGCGTCGAGCAGGCGACAAGTTGACTGTCTGTACTGGGTCAAGCGACCGCCTCAGAAAACAGGATACGGTGTTCACGAGTATGTGCCTCGACTCCTGAGGTCTATCGGCGGAAATGCTGCCCCCGGGGAAAACCAGACGATGCTCAGATTTACGCAGAGTCTAAACTCTTCAGGGGCCATGTTCGAGCAGATCAGGGTGCAAGTCGCGGATTGAGCCAGGCAGGCTCGGTCTTGTCATTCGAGAGTTGGCCGCTATAGACGGCACACTATGTGGAAGGGCAATGTGCCGTAAGGTCGAGTTTGCTGGTGTGGGAAGAAAAGCAAGGAGCCAAGCCGTTGCTGCACTCAGAGGGGCTTCTACCAGCACCCCAATCGCAGGGAACCGATTAAGCCTCAGGCAGGAAGGGTGTGGCCTGATGGGGATGGCGAAGGGTCAGGCAAATGGAGTGATCGGCTTTTCCAGGCACAATTCGGCAATTACCGCCGAAAAATCTGAAAGATGATTGTCTAAGGAGATGACGTGATGGCCCGGAAAAGAGGGAAGGAACTGACGAAGCGAATCAGCAAGTGGTTGGTTGGGCTCGGGGTGGTGGTAGCGATAGCGGGATGTGGCGAAGAGAATGAGAGGGCGGGTACCCTCAGCTCCCAGGAGCGCCCAGGTCAGATACATCCTAGCGCAGCGGCTTCGGTGTCAGCAACGAATGGTGCGACATCGGGCAGCGCTCAGGAGAGATGGAGCGATGAGCCTGCTCCGTGGAAGAATAGCGCGTTATACGCTTTCCTGCATCAAACACTGGAAGAGGCCAGCCAACCGGTCTTACCACTGGGAGCGCAGCGTCCTCCGGACGTGACCATAACGGGGAAATCGGTGGGCAAGATCTTCGAGGAAGTCAAGCGACGATGGGCGGAGGTGACTTTTGCCACGCCGTCGGGAACCTTGCGTCGGCCCGTGGCAGTCCTGGAGACGGAGTGTGGGGACATGGAAATTGCCCTTTGGCCGGAGGTAGCACCCAATCACGTGCGTGCCTTCGTGGCCCTGGCGGAAAGCGGATATTATGACGGCTTGTTTTTCGAGATGCGTCTGGGTGAGCGACAACAGGATCAGTTGCCTCGAGCCATTGGCGGAGGTTCCCCGCAGGCGAATGCGCAAACTGCGGCGAGCATCGGCTTGTGGCTGAAGCCGGAGATTCTCTTGCCGGAACAAGCCAAAGCTCGGGGAGTGCGACACCAGGCAGGGACGGTGTTTTGTCATTGGCTGGGTTGTTTTTTCTACATAGGCCTGAACGAGGCCCCAATGTGGGACGGAGAATTTGTCATTTTTGGCGAAGTGCAGCGTAATCTAGGTGTAGCAGAACGAATCTATGATCGCTTGGCTGAAGAGGCAGATCCACCTCAGATCCGCCGTATGATGATTCGCTGGCACGACACTGGAAAATTACTTACCGACCAGCGATAATAACCACAGAAGTGAGCATGTCCGCGGTAAGGGACAAACGGGGGACCCACGCAAAGGGGAGTCGTGAACCTGGTCAGGCCGAAAGGAGCAGCCATAAGCGAAGGCCCCTTGTGCGGCGGACCATCCTCTGGGGGTCACCTGCCGCGGACGCCCTTTCTGATGGCGGGAAAAGAGTGTTGTCCCCAGCATGGCGCGGCGAAGTCAGTCCGAGGAAAGCAAGTCAGGTGCACCGCCGACAGGTGGGGCAGAAGTAAGGCCGATGGCGGCGGGTGGATATACTGTTCTGGCGCGGCGATATCGTCCGCAACAGTTTGCCGATCTGGTCGGCCAGGAACCGTTAGTGCAGGCGTTGACTAATGCGCTGAAAAGTAACCGCGTGGCACATGCCTACCTGTTTACTGGAGCTCGGGGGGTTGGAAAAACATCCACTGCACGGATCCTGGCCAAATGTCTTAATTGTGTGCGCGGTCCGACAGTTACCCCATGCGACCAGTGCGCTTCTTGCCGTGCCATTGCCCTGGGCGAGGACGTGGATGTCATAGAAATTGACGGCGCCAGTAACAATCGTGTAGAAGAAATCCGCGAGTTACGCAGCAACGCGCAATACCGACCGACCCGTTCGCGTTACAAAATCTACATCATAGACGAGGTGCACATGCTGACGACCTCGGCGTTCAATGCGTTGCTGAAGACCCTGGAAGAACCGCCCGCGCACGTCAAATTCATCTTTGCCACCACGGAAGTCCACAAGGTGCCGTTGACTATATTGTCGCGGTGTCAGCGGTTTGATTTCGCCAGCATTCGTACCGAAGACATAGTGGCGCAGTTACAGAAAATCCTGAAGCACGAAGGGGTAAGTGCGGAGCCGGAGGCGTTGCGATTGATCGCGCGTCGGGCCGCTGGGTCGCTACGTGATGCGGAGTCTTTGCTGGACCAGACCTTGGCGTTCGGGGATGGTCGGCTCACCTTGAGCCAAGTGGAGCAGCTGCTAGGCCTTGCTGGTGAAGATTACATTCTGACACTGGCAGAGGCAGTGCTGGACCGGGATGCCGCCCGCGCCTGGAAGCTGCTGCAGGAAGCCTTTCACCGAGGTGTGCAACCTGGAGAATTGCTGGATCAGCTGTTGGAGTATTGGCGTGATTTGCTGTTATTACGAACAGTAGGGCCGTCGTGTGAGGCCTTGACTTACGCGGACCGCCATCTGGACCGCCTCAAGCCGCGGGCCCAGCAGCTCTCACTCGAGTGGATTCTGTCCGCGTTGGATCTGATCGTGGGTACCAAAGGCCGACTGCGGGGCAGCAATCACCCGCGTGTGTTAGTGGAAATGCTCCTGGTACGCCTGACACGTCTGGACTCATTGACCGCCATCAGCGAATTGGTAGAGAGGCTGACCAGTTCCGAGTCCAGCGTGGCGAAAGCTGCTGGCCATAAGTCTCAAGGTTCAGCAGGGGAGCAACCTCGGTCGGGAGGAAACCAACGCCCTTTCGTAGTTGATGCCCCCAGCGGAGGCGAGGCGCCGCTGGCGGCACCGAAGTCCGTTCGCCCTGGTTCTGGCGGTAGTCTCGCTCACGAGGAATCGGCCGTGGCCAGCGGTGCTTTACCATTGGCACCTTCTCGGCCGACCTCAGTTCAGTCAAGCCGAGAAAAGGTGCCTACGGATTCGACGGAAGCGACGACGGCTGACTTTGTAGATTGGCACGAGGCTCAGCTTCCGCGGATACGGGAATTGCTCTTAAACGCTTTGGGAACAAGCACATTACGGTTTGATTTAGAGCGAGCATCTCTAGCAATTTGTGCGCCAAATTGTCTGGCCCTGCGGTTTCCAGCTCAGTATAATGCTGAGAGAGGTCGCTGTGAACGACGCCGTGCTGATCTGGAGGCAGCGCTGCGGCGTATCTTGAGACGAGACATACAGTTACGGTTTGAAACCGATTCCAGCTCAGCCTCGGATCGCGCTAACGCCTCAGCATCGTCTCGAGGTCCGAACCGCCTGCAACTTCTGGAGCAGGTCCCTCTGATTCGCGAGGCGATACAGAAGCTGGGCGCCCGATGGATTCCCGAACGGATAGATCCAGACTTCGGCCAGGATGAACTGGGCAACCCGACTGAAGCAAACCCTTGAGAATCCTCAACATCCCACTAAGAAGCCGAACATGCTGAACATTCAACACTTGCTGGAAGGATTCCAAGAGCTGCCCTTCGTGAAGAAGGCGATGGAAGACCTATTGGCCGCCCATGAACGTATTACCGCAGAAGGGGAGGCTGGAGGTGGTTTGGTGCGTGCCCGTGCCAACGGTCAGATGGTGCTGACCAGTATTGAGATCGCCGAGGAGTTACTTAGCCAGCCAGACCGGGAATTGCTTGAGGAGCTCGTCTTGGCTGCCTGCAACCAGGCTCTTGAACGGGTGCGGATGAAAATTTCCGAACAAGCTCTGGAGAACTTGACAAGGCTCCCTGAGCCTCTCGCTACGAGTCATGAAGAAGAGCCGGCAATGCAGGCCGCCAACCAGGAAGACGATTCCTGCAAGTCTGCCAATGTACGTCAGGGTAGGAAGAAACGAAGAGAACATGACCAAGCTGGTAAGTGACCCGATTCTGCACCAGGGAGGGGTTTTAGGACGTGTCTGGGAACACCTGAATCGCTGGCCCGGCATCGGCCCAAAAAGTGCCGAACGCCTCCTTTATTATCTGTTATCCACAGATAAGTCGGAAGTCCTGGATTTTGCCCGAGCTTTACAGGAACTGACCGAGCGCATTCACCCATGTCGTCAATGCCATCACTGGACCGAGCATGAGCTATGCTCCATATGTAGTGACCCGAAACGAGATAGCACGCTTTTGTGCGTGGTCGAACAACCCCGCGATGTGATTGCCCTGGAGCGTTGCGGGGTGTATCGTGGACATTACCATGTGCTGTGGGGTCGGCTGGCTCCCTTGGAAGGAATCGGTCCGGAAAGACTGACGGTGGACAGCCTGCTGAGGCGCGTCCAGGAGGGTCGCGTCCGCGAGGTGATCCTGGCTACCAATCCGAATTTCGAGGGAGACGGAACGGCGCTTTACTTGTCGAGTGTGCTGACCCCTGTAGGCGTGAAAGTCACTCGTCTGGCACGCGGACTGCCTAGTGGTTCCACCTTGGAATTTGCCAACTCGGCCATGCTGGCCGATGCTCTGGAGGGCCGACGCGCCCTCTGAAGCTCCCCGTGCCCAGGCGTGCTAACCGGAACCGGCGGCAGAAGCAGGAGAGCGGAAAATGCGGCTGGAAGCTACCCAACAACTCGGGCTGCACCAGAAAATGATTCTGGCGCCCCGTATGATCCAGTCCATGGAAATCCTGCAACTGCCGATTATGGCTTTGCAGGAACGCATTCAGCAGGAATTGGAAGAAAATCCCGTTTTGCTGCTGGTAGAGAAAACCCCCAACCTGACACAGAGCCAAGCCGTTCAAGAGCCGCCGCAACCTCAGGAATGGCAGGATGAATTGGAACAACTCGACCGTCTGATTGAGCAACGTGAGGAAGAACAGCGGACTCGTCATCGTTTGTCGCGCAACGGTTCCCAGGAAGCAGCGGACCGCCAGCTGGAAATGATGCTGAATACTCCTGCACGCCCTCAGTCCCTGCATGATTACCTGTTTGAGCAACTGGCCTTCTTCGACGCGCCTCCTCGCATGCTTTCGCTGGCGCGGTTTCTCATAGCGCAGCTCGACGAGAACGGTTATCTGACCAGTCCGCTCGACCAGCTCGCGCATCTTTACCACCAGGCCACCGGAGAGGATGTTGCCGTTCAGGACATGGAACAGGCTTTGCGCCTGGTGCAGCAGCTAGAACCCCGTGGCGTCGGTGCCCGCAATCTCAAGGAATGTCTGCTGTTGCAACTCAACCCCGAATGGCCTAACTTTCATGTGTTGCGCATCCTTATTGAAGACCACCTCGAGGACCTTCAGCACAACCGTCTGCCCCTGATTCAGAAGAAAACTGCTTTTGAACTGCCGACGATCCAGCGTGCCATTGAACAACTCAAGCTGCTCAATCCCCGCCCGGGGGCTGCCTTCAACCCCGAATCCGCGCAGTATGTCGTTCCGGATCTGGTGGTCGAGCGGAGCGAAACGGGGGAGTATCAGGTACGGCTCCTGGACGACTACGTTCCGGAGTTGCGCATCAGCAAGCGCTACCTGGAACTGCGCCAGCAGGCCAGCGATCCAAAGACACGGGAGTTTCTGGCCCGCAAAATCCAGGCTGCCCGTTGGCTCAAGGAAGCCATTGAACAACGCAAACGCACCCTCGAGAAAGTGGCACGTGCCATTCTGCAACGCCAACGGGATTTCCTCGAAAAAGGTCCCGAATACATTGTCCCATTGCGTATGCAGGAAATTGCCGACGAGGTGGGCGTCCACGTTACTACTGTCAGCCGTGCTGTGGACGATAAGTGGATACAGACCCCGCGCGGCATATTTCCGTTACGACGATTCTTCGGTGGGGGATTGACCACCGTTCAGGGCGAGGAAGTCGCCTGGGAAACCATTCGCCAGAAACTCCTGGACCTCATCGCCCATGAAGATAAAGCCAATCCTTATAGCGACGAGGAATTGGTGAGAAAACTTCGAGAACAAGGTTTGCCCGTTGCTCGCCGCACGGTCACCAAGTATCGCAAACTCCTGAAGATCCCTTCGTCGCGTCAGCGCAAAGATTGGGCCTTAGCTTCCGCTCGATCCTCTGCGCCCACCAGTTCCACTTCCTGTAATCCCTGTTCTTGATCTGTGCGCTGCTCCTTGGCCGCATTCGTTCTTTATCGCCCCGCAGTTTGCTTGTAATCCCGATCCTCACCTGGCCCGGACTACTCAGCAGAGCGATCAGCACTGTTTCTATGCTGAAATGGCCAACATCTGGCTCTGCCCAGGGTCAGGGAATGCAGCGTGAACAGCTAATATGAGGAGGGCTGTCAAACCTCTGGAGTTCCTACCACGCTATAGCGCCTTGATCGGCGGCCGCCGAGTCGTCGCACGTACCTTTTCGTTCAGTCTGCGGTAACGTTTGACCCTCGACGCATTGTAAGAAATCGCTATCTCTTATAGGCAAGTCGCCAGGAGGATCAGCCTATGAGCGAAACAACCGTGATCATTCGAGTTCGGGACAATGGTCCGTATGTCGTCGAAGGTGCCGTGCAGGTGCTGGACGCTGAAGGCAAGCCGTTTTCTATCCCCGCGGGTAAGCCGGCCTTTGCCCTGTGCCGCTGTGGTCATTCCCGCACTAAACCATTCTGCGACGGCTCTCATCGGACGGCAGGTTTTCAGGCAAGCGAGCGTGCACCAACCTCCTAGTGATGATGGGCACCGTGTGCATAAACCGCCTTATCTTCGCCGAAGATTTCCCCAATCCGCTCGCCACTAAGAATCTCACGAGGTGGACCTTCGCACAGGATTTGCCCATTGCGCAGGCATAGAACGTGATGCGCAGAGTTGCTCACCACACTCAAGTCATGCGACACCAGCAGCACTGTTATATTTTGTTCCTGGTTCAGCCGGGCAATCAGATTGTAGAATTCTCCCTGATAGCGAAAATCAATGCCCGCAGCAGGTTCGTCGAGCAGAAGCAGTTCTGGCAACGGCTCTAAGGCCAGGGCTAACAGCACGCGTTGCAATTCTCCGCCGGATAAGCCAGCGACTGGACTTTCAGCCAGATGTTCGGCCTGCACCCGTCGAAGCAAGTCCACAAGGCGCTGCCGCTGACTTTTCCCAATTCCTAAGAACAAGGGACGTCTGGATATCCCCAAGGCCAACAGTTCTGAGACCGTCAGGGGCAAGTTGATGTCGAACAACAGACGTTGCGGCACGTAGCCAATGCGCTCTGGTTGCCCCGGCTGATGCTGATGGCCGCAGTGAAATACGATTTGTCCCTGATAAGGAATCTCGCCCAGCAGCGCCCGCAGGAGCGTCGTTTTTCCCGATCCATTCAAACCGATCAGGGCCGTGATCTTTCCACGGGGAATCCATGTATTCAGGTGATGCAGAATACGCTTTCCCCCGAGGCTGACGCACAAATCCCTGATCGTTACCAACGCGTGAGTATGGTGGTCTGTCATGGCAATAACGCCTCGCAAAGCCGGCGGAGATTCCCTTCCAGCCGCTCAAAATACCACTGTGGCGCTACGTAAAAAGCTTTTTCAGCGGCGGGTTCCGCTGTCTCTATCGGGTCCAGTTCAATCAGCTTCAGGTTCTCCCTCAGGCTTTCCTGAAGACGAGCTAATATCGCAGGCGAGGAGCCGGGCTCCACCGCTAGAACACGCACGTTTTTCTCACGACACAGTTGCACCAGGCGGGTGAATTCTAGGGGACTCAATTCTTCCCCGTGTAAACCGCGCACTGCCAAAAGCCGCTCTTCGTACCCTGGGCCAAAGACGGATCGCCCCAGGTAGCGGAACGCATCGTGGGCTGTTACCACTGCCCCCTGTGTTGTACGTAGGGGTTCCGCGAGTTTTCGGAGCTCAGCCAAGCGTTGGCGCACCTGCCCCAGGCGTTGCTGGAAAAACGCTCTGTTTTCAGGACGCATTTCGCACAATGTCTCGCAGATAATCTCGGCTAATTGCTCTGCTTCTTCAAGGCCCAGCCAGACATGGGGATCGTTGCCTGGACCGTGCATATGTCCGTGATGTTCGTAGCCCGGAACTTCGATTAGCGCTCCGCCTCGCTTCGCCAACTCCTCAGCGGCACGAATTACTCGTAAGTCCCGTCGCCCGCTACCACGAATCATTGGTACCAGGAAGCCCTCCAAACCCAAGCCATTGGCAATCACTACCTCCGCCCCATTGAACAAACGGGCCTCCTCTACGGTGGGCTGGAACTCATGTGGTCCATTGGTAATGCACAAACACCGTACCTCCGCGTGCGGTTCACCCAGCCTAGCGGCCAAACAATGTAGCGGCACTATCGTGGTCAACACCCGCAGCTTGGTCGTGCCCTGCCAAGCATCCCCCTCCATCCGTCGTAAACAACCACCGCTCATGCACGCAGCGAGTATCAACGCTACACAAGCCGCCTTCCCAGTGACTCGCCAATGATCCTGGGACGTCCTGGTCATCTTTCTCCCCCATTGGATGTATTACTTCGTTAGACTTATCCTATACGGATTAGCAACCCCTGTCCAGGATGGAAGGGAACAATCTCACCCTCTAGCTACTGGTATCAATAATACCCTGAGCCACGCCGAGGCGGTGCGCGACATGGCCATGATCAAAAAACTACCTCCGAACTAACGCTTCAGCCACACTGGCCTCTGGTATTCCAAGAAGGCTATCTGATGTAACGCATGGACTAACGTACAACCGGGAACCTG
>JANWVZ010000081.1 GCA_025056555.1 Gemmatales bacterium
GAATTAGTACGCTATGACCCGCACCTGATCGTGGGTATACTGGGTGGCTCTGCAGGAACGACTTATGATGCATTTAAGCTGTTAGCCGAGGCCAAAAAACACGGAGCCCGCGTTGCCCTGTTCGGTAGAAAAATCAATTATGCTGAGAACCAACTCGCTTTTATCCGATTCCTCCGGCTCATAGCCGACGACGAAATCAGCCCCGAAGAAGCAGTGCGGGCCTATCACGGTGTGCTGCAACGTTTAGGTATCCGTCCGCATCGTCCTCTAGATCAAGACCTCCAGTTGACGACGAATATCATGAGCTATGCCGACAACGGTCGAACCATTAGTTTACCGCCTGCCTCCGCGACTAAGTCATTTCAATCGCCTGCCTCGGCAACATCCTCCAATCCCTGTCCTTGTGGCGCTACGCACGGGCCCTGTCGTTGCCGTGAGGCTAACTCCGTGAAGGCCCGCCGAATTCACAACTTAGCGGACGCATTAGAGCCTGAACCCGACTTTCGGCGCATGACCCCGGCAGAAAAAGTCGCTTATAACCTCGCTAAATGGCGCCGCATCCTGGGTTAAATGTTTACATAAATAACATTCTGCCGTTCCCTTATCATCATGTCTAAATCGAGAATGTCCTAGCTCTGAGTATAGTGGCCATTTCTCCGAGGGGTTGGAATCAAGATAAACGTCGCTAACACCCTATCGGTTCGGCGATAAGGCCGACAGCACTTGTCGCCACCCAACGCCGTGACCAGCATGGCTTTTCGCTCGGTTCGCCTCACGACCCGGCCGCCGGCAAAAAAATTTTTTGGTGACCCCTTGACGACGTTTTTTTTTTTGTACACTCGGCTCCAGGGGGGCGTTGCGACAACAGGAGCCAACACCATGGACGCGGGGACTGGGCGAAGCGCCCGGCAGCGACTGGCGGGGCAGCTGCCACGATTCGCCGCAGGGTTGTTATTGGTAGCGGCTATCCTCAAGCTCCACGCACTTCTGACCCGGCCCACGAGCAATCAGAGTTTGTTCCTGGCACCGCGGGCCGAACTGTGCTTAGCCTACCTCGAGTTCCTTCTGGGCACCTGGTTACTCACCGGACTGGGCCGACGAGCCGCATGGTGGGCCGCGACCGCGTTTTTCGCCACTGTCCTGGCAGTAGCCGCGTATCAGGGCTGGACGGGTCAAGCGAGTTGCGGCTGCCTGGGGCAGGTTCAAGTTCATCCTTGGACGATGGTGGCAGTAGATGCCGCCGTGCTCACCGCTTTGCTCCTTAGTCGCCGCCAGTGGTGTCGCGACGAATTCCCCGCTCTTGCCGTCGGCCGTATTCGCTGGATTGGCCTCACCATCGTATGCTTTCTCGGACTGGCTCTGGCCGCTTGGATGCTCACTTCCCAGGACACGAATCTGCTCGCCCGTTTACGCGGTGAAGTCGTAACCTTGCGACCCTTCCTGACCGACTTGGGCACAGCTCCGGCAGGCACTTGGCAGTCCTTTCGAATCGAAGTGCATAACAGTGGAGCTACTCCAGTACGCATCGTCGGCGGCAGCATCCATTGTGCTTGTCGAATTGCGAACACTGTACCGCTGACCGTGCCCCCTGGTGGTCAACTCGAACTGAACCTGATGGGCCGGTTCCCGGCCACACCCGGTCGTTTCCAGAGCGAATACGTCCTTTACACCGACCATCCCCAACATCTCATTCTGCGACGCCGGTTCACAGGTCGCGTCCTCGCCGACGAACTTCCACCAGCCGAATCAGCAAACAAACCAACGCCATAAACGCCAGCCGACCGCCTAGGCGGGGGGCGGTTCGCGCTGGCCGAGAGAAATGACTCATTCCAACCCGCAGGAAGGAGGTGTAGCTATGTACGGAGTTCGCATCATGCTGGCGGCGGTGCGTCGCGTCGGTGCTTATTTCCGCCGTCTAAGTTTCGAGGCCTTCGGCGACTTGGCGATGTCGCTCTGCATCGGGCTGGGCCTCACCTTGCTGGCCCCTCGGCTGGCTCGCCACCCCGGATATTCCTAGCTTGTGGGCCGATGAGCCTTCTAGCAGCGAGGAGGCTGTCCAAGCGCCGCCTCCAGTAATGTTATACTGTAGCTTAGGACAATGCAATAATCCCGAGGTGTTCGGGCCGGTTGAGTGTCACACCCGAACGCCGCCCTGCCTGCCCAGGAATACAGGCTGCCATCAGAATCAGAATGTCTGCGCTTTGTGCGTATGCCGACAGGTCCAGCAAAGCGGAGGTTGTGTTTGCTATTTCCCCGAATAATTCCTTCATGGCGGATTTGCTACCAATACAGGCAGACCAATGCGACGAGCCTTCATTGCTGGTGTAGCTCTAATATTAGCAGAGGTCTTGAATTCAGCTGTTTACAGCGAAGACCTGGAGCGATTACTTCGCACGGAAGCCTGGACCAGTTGGCAGAGGTACAAAGAGCGTTGTAAAAACCTGCAAGGCAGGGCACGTTTTGTTTTCCAGGACCTGACTCGCTCTCCGCCTGAAACCATGAGCGATGAACGAATGGAATTTCGACAACTGGGAGAGTGCGCTTACGTCCGCAACGATGAACTCGGACCGACCTCGCGCACGACACGCCTCATGGGAATTAACGAAGCCTATTTTTTCCTGATAGAGCGTGTGAGGAATACCGGGGCTTGGCGCCTGCATGACATACAACACCGCGACAGGATGCCCCGAGCTTTAGACATTATAAATCCCCTTATGACCATCGAAGCCATGTTTCGAGCTAGGACGTGGAATCTGAATTTCCTGGGAATCCGCGACAAAACCCTGCTCGATGAGGAAGTGGTACTCAAGTCCGTGCAATGGGTAGATACTGAACAAGGCAAAGGAGTACGGGTTGAGTTTAGTTATGAAAAGGAACTTCCCCGTTTCAAGATTCGCCGTGAGGGATGGGTCATTCTGCAACCTGACAGATACTGGCTAATATTAAGGGGGGAGGCGGGCGGGATCCACGCCGAGGAAGGAACACCCTCCGAATGGCATGCCATCGTCGAACGGACAGATGTTGAGTATGCCCAACTAAGCGATGGCTTCCCCGTATTACGCCGAGGCAAGGCAATTTATGAATATCCAGGGAAGAGAGAAATATATGTCTCTCTGGCTGAGTTTGAATTCTGGGAGAGTCCTAAGCCATCGCCGGAAGAATTTCGCCTTCCATACTACGGTCTTCCCGAACCTGCCGGACTAAGGAAACCGAGGCCGTGGTGGCTCTATATTTCGCTCATGGGGCTGGCTCTGGTGGTCATCGGTCTAAGTCTGGCAGCTTACTTACGCTGGCGCCGCAGCCGCAGGGCGTACTTAGACGCGGCGACTCACCTTAATTAGGGTATGTTAGTTATTAGATGTACATATCTAACTCTTAGGTGCTGCGAGCTAAGTCGCAGCGAGATTCACCAAATGGAGGGCGGTTCATGACCAAGCGGCGGGCATTTTCCTTGTTAGAACTCCTCGTGGTCATCGGCATTTTATCGCTTCTACTCGCGTTACTTTTGCCTGCCGTCCAACGGGTACGCGAAGCAGCCAATCGGCTCCGCTGTAGTAACAACCTGCGGCAGATCGGCCTGGGCTTGCATCATTATCACCATGACTATGAGGTTCTGCCGCCGGGAACGACCTCGGGGAAACGGGGCGAAGTCTACCCGTATATGAGCTGGATGGCGCGGCTGTTGCCCTATGTGGAGCAGATGGACGCCTGGAGGCTGGCCGAGCAGGAATATCACGAGTTTCGCTATCCGTTTCGGCCGCAACATACATTACTAAGTCGGCCCATGCCGATTTATAGTTGTCCCTCGGACGAACGGGTGCGTTCGCCCCAATTAACGCATCAGGGATACTTAGTCGCGCTGACCAGTTATTTAGGAGTTTCCGGAACGGCCTATGATCAGTTAGATGGCGTCTTATATGTGGATTCGCAAGTGCGGCTGGAAGATATATTAGATGGGACGAGTCAGACGATTTGCGTGGGGGAGAGGCCGCCGAGTCCGGATTTCTGGTTTGGTTGGTGGTACGCGGGTTATGGCCAGCGGGCCACGGGGTCGTTGGATCACGTATTAGGGGCGGCGGAGAAGAATGCGCGGTGGTCGTATGTGGAACATTGTCCGTTAGGGCCATATCAATATCAGGCGGGGGATCCGAAAGAGATGTGCGATGTATTTCATTTCTGGAGTTTGCATGCTGGGGGAGCATATTTTGTTTTTGGGGACGGTGCGGTGCGTTTCTTGGCATATCGTGCGGCCAGTGTGCTACCTGCGTTAGCCACACGGGCCGGCGGCGAAGTGGTGCACGGGTGGTAAGTTAGCTGGCATGTTCGTCCGCATGTAAGTATTGGCTGACTAGGTAATCATAGACTAATACTAACGTAGTCCGTCTTGTCGCTGAAGTTCGAGGCATTATTCTCGAAAGTGAAACTAAATGTGGCTCAATCTACTTTCTTGTATCGAAAACTCTATAGAAAGGACTGCCAATCAGATCAGATCGAAAACAAAAAAGCCTAAGAAACAAATTAGCGATGTAAGGCTTATTGAGGTGGAAGAACTTCCATGAAGGCTGCGCTGCGAAATACCTGGGCAGTGATTGTCGGTCTGATTGCTGGGGGAATGCTTAACATGGCGTTGGTCATGATCAGTCCTTATCTTATTCCGCCTCCTGACGGGGTGGATGTGACTGATGTCCAGGGTCTGAGGCAGGCAATTCATCGGTTTGAACCCAGACATTTTGTGTTTCCCTTCCTGGCGCACGCCCTGGGCACGCTGACGGGGAGTCTGATAGCTTTTCTTCTGGCTGTGAGCCATCGGTCGGTGTGGGCATACGTTGTCGGAGGGTTTTTCCTAGTCGGCGGCATAACAGCTGCATTCCTGATCCCTGCGCCGACCTGGTTCTTGATCCTTGACCTGGCGGGCGCCTACCTCCCGATGGCGTGGCTGGGGGGCGTGCTTGGGAAAGGAATAATCATGAGGCGGAGAACCTCAAGAGCGTGAACTGGCGTATCAAAACGGGTTTGGGATTGAGACATCAAGGGGAATGGCATCGCGTGGCGCGGAGCGATGCAATTACGAGGAATCCTGCCGTAAGCGGCGACAAACGCCCCTCAGCGCAGGCTGCGCAGATAAGCCAACAGATCAGCGAACTCCGAATCGGGGATGGCTTCGTGAAAGTTAGCGGGCATGGGTGACAACGGACTGACCTGCATGCGTTCGATGTCACCGCGAGCCACGACAAATTCCTTACCTTGATGGTCCGCGAACACGATATGCTCCCCCTGGTCGCGCAATTTGAGTCCCGAGAGTGTTCGGCCATCGCGCATCAGGAGGACTGTCAGGCGATAGGCCTCATCCACGTTACGATTCGGATCCAGAACGTCTTCGGCGAGCCGATCTACGCCCCGATTGCCGATACCATCTAATTTCGGCCCGATGTTGTTACCTTCCTGCCCGACGCGGTGGCAGTTGGCACAATGCTTTCCAAAGACGGCACGACCTCGCTGGGCATCAGCACGCTGGGGATCGAAGCTCCTAACACGGCGTTCCAGAGTGCGGCGGATAGATTCATCGGCAGACGGAAGTTGTTTGAGCCATTCCTCGATACGCTGATTCCAATCTGAACGATTATGGGCGCGGAGCCGTTGGATTATTGGGGGATGTTGGAAAAGTCGTGGCGAGGCTTTGCCCTGATCCACCGCTTGAAGGAGCACAGTCGCGGCCAGAGGATGCCCTGCCATTTCCTGAGCCAACTGATTCTGCAACTCCGCGGGCGCCAGAGCCAGGGCAGTAAGGAAAAGTTGTGCGTCCGAGGCCTGCCAATTGCGGATCAGTTGCTCGGCGGCCCATAGGCGCAGACGATTCGGTTCTTCGCCGTGAAGCAGCACCGTCTGAAGCGCGGGGCGCGTTTTGGCGGGATGCAGGCGCCAAGCGGCTCGGCCCGCTGCCTCGCGCACTTCCACGGGCTGCTGTCGCTCCTGCCAAAGGGCCAGGGTTTGTGGCCAGAATTGTTGCATGTCGAGCAGTTCAATCCACGTCAGTGCCAATGCCAGGCGCGTGGACGTCGCAGCTGAAAACTGCCGCATGACGCGCTGAGTAAACTCGGCGGGCCAGTTTATCCAGGCAGCCTGGGTCTTCGGATAAGCGCGGCGCAACCGCCAACCCTCTGCCAGCGCAGCAAGTACAACCTGCTCCTGGTCAGCATCCTCGCCCACACGCTTCCGCAGACTGGTCAGCGCCTGCTGCAAATCCGCGTCGGTGCCCAGTTGAGCCAGTTGCCGTATCAGCGGGGGCCAGGCCGCTGGTTCCAAGTCACTTTGCTGCAGCAGGTAAAGAATCCAGCCGATTCTCATATTGGGCTTAACGCCTCCAGCGACATCAGCCAGCCAACGCAATTGCTCCCGGCTCCAGGAACGGGAGGCCAGAGTCTTCAGAGAATGAGGTAACTGAAGATGGTTACGCAAGGCAATCCGCAGCATGTGCCGAAGTTGTACATCCTGGTCAGGAACTACAGCTAGTGCGGCGAGCAGAGAATGGGTCAGGTCGAGGTCGGGATGGAGGCTGGCGGTTTCGGCAGCAGCACGTCGCACCATCGGATGGCTGGCCGTCAGACATTGCTGGACAAATGCTCTTTGCTCGGCGGACCACGTCTCCTGCCGCGCTAACGCCCGCAGATAGTGCACCTGTACCAGGGATTCCGAAGCAGCGATGCGCGTGAGCGGAATTTGATGCAGCTGGCCGGTGCGGAGAAAGACCCAGACCGCGTGCGCCTGCTGTAATGGCGAATGAGCTTGGGTCTGCAACTTGGGCAGCGCTTCTATACCGAAGCGTTCGACCAGTTGATGCGTGGCCCAGGTGCGAACTGTGTGGTTGGGGTTGGCCAGTTCGCGGATCAGTTCGTCGCAGTTTAATTGGGTCAGGTCGCGCGGACGAGCTAAGCGTGGCGAACCTGTCTCGCCGACGTAAACAATCCGCCAGATGCGGCCGCGGAAGCGGTCGCGGCGTGGATGACGTAAGTCCACTTCATAATGGCCAATGATGCAGTTATAGAAATCGGCCACATAGAGCGCACCCTCCGGCCCCAGTTGCAGGTCCACGGGGCGAAACCATAAATCCTCGCAACGCACAAAATCTACAGGCTTCTCAACCCACGGGGACGAACCGCGCCACGTTGGCTTGTCCCAATGCACGACGCCAGTGACCGGATTGCCCACGAAGAAACCGTCGCGGTATTCAGCGGGAAACTCCTCGGCATCGTAATAGGCAATTCCCGCGATGCCTGTGGAGCCGTGACTATGGCGTGTCATTTCCGGACCGAACCCCAAACCGTCGTGAGGCTTGCCGAAACTTTCGTAGAAGGCGCCGGGCAAAAGCATCGTGATGGGTCGCGAATGACAGTCCGCAGTGTACTGATTGAGCCAGCGGTCGAAACACATGCCGAAAGGATTGACTTGCCCATGAGTCCAAATGGCGATGGCGGAACCATCGGGACGGAAACGGTAGGTGTGTCCGGAGTGCATCTCGACGACGACAGGCCCCTGGCCCCGCAGTTGCACCCGCGAATGATTGCGAAAGCCGTGACAGGCGTACACCCAGCCGTCCAGACCCAGGCGAAAAGCATTCTGGTTGCCATGAGTGTCCACAAATTCGAATGGGCCAGCCAGCACTTCGCGTTTATCAGCGCGGCCATCGCCATCGGTATCAGTCAGTTTCCAGATGTGGGGAATAGACCAGACAATAGCTTGGCGACCCTCGCCCAGGGGCAACACGCCGATGGGAATGTTCAGTTTGTCGGCAAAACGTGTGATCTTGCGAGCGCGCCCGTCGGCGCCGAAATCCTCCAGAATAGTGATGCCGTCGCGTGCCGTGTTTTCCTCTGCGGCGGGAAAGGGGTACTCCACAGTATGACTCACCCATAACCGACCCCGCGCATCGAAGGCGAGATTGATAGGCTTCTGAATGTCCGGCTCACTGGCCACTAATTGCATCGCGAATCCCGGAGGCAGGCGAAAACGTTTCTGCTGTTCTTGGGGACTGAGGGCTTCGCTCGGAGCGATAAGCGGCTGGGCTGACGGATACCAGGCCCAGGTGAGCAGGACCACTGCTGCACTGAAACAACCTGTAGTAAATCGGCAACGCGGCTGGATCAGGCGGGACATAAATCGGTCCTTAGCTGGGTTTGTTCACTGACGGGTAGCGGTCGTCTTTACCAGGGACTGACACTGTCTTCCACGTGCAGGTATATCCGTTTGAAGTCTGCGGTGTCGGAATCCGATCAGGCGCACGTCCGCATGTGTGTTGGACGAAGGTTCATTCTATTCCCTCGATCAGGTGCCGCGAAGTACCTCCTGCGACGACTTTGATCCCGCGCATTGAAGGACGAGGTAAAGCACATTCCGGGTCATGGCAAAAGCGCGAGGATCGTATGTGTCACGCGGGGAAGCATGACGTTGACCACAACGGTAGGCTCCGGTATAGTCGCCACGGTTTCGGGGCATGAGGACAGGCATGAGCGACGCACGGGGGAAAAGCCGACTCATCATGGGGCCATCGGGAGCGTTGACCAGAGAAAGTCGTAGCCATGACTTAGAAGCTCCGCGGTTCTCAGGGGGTCGCGCGCGGAGGCTTCTCGCTGCATTCCGGAGCTGCATTTCAGGTTCCTTCGAGGGCAAATTCTCGGATGGGAGCAATTACCTCAGGCCAACAAGATGTGGCAGATGGCTGGCTTGCCTGTTCTCCTGGATCGTTGTGGTGCAACTGCCGATGTCCGTGTCAGGGCAAGCCCCTGCCGTTAGCACGGAAAGTTCTGGAGCGCGCGACATACCCCGTTTAGTGAGCGTCTTGTATCAAAGGGGGGAACCTGGCGCACAAAGTCAGGCGGCGTTGCTGCTGGTTCAGCTGGGAACTCCGGAAAGCCAGGAACTCGTGCGCCAAGGGTTGAGGCGCTGGGACCGGCCCGATGTCTTTCAGGCGCTGACGACGGCATTGCGCTGGTATCGGGATGCACAATACGTTCCTCAGTTGCTCCAAGCCTTAGCATGCGACCAGGCAGTGATTCGACAGTCGGCGATAGAAACCCTGGCACGCCTGGATCAGCGCCGGGTGTTGCGGCCCCTGATCGCCCTGGCGGAAGACAACCAGGCGCCACTTCTGGCACGGCAGTCGGCCGTACAGGCGCTGGGGCGCACCCACCAGCGGGCCGCCATCGTGCCGCTGATCAGCCTGCTTTCCGCAGAACTGCCTGCACTTCGTGAAGCAGCCGCCACCGCCCTGGAGGAACTGACGGGCCTGACTTATGGGACAGACTTAGCTCGCTGGCAGCTGTGGTGGCGAATGCACAAAGACATGACCGATGAGGAATGGCTGGCGGCGCGAAATGCCGCTCTGCAGGAACAGGTGCGTCGGTTGCAGGGAGAACTGGGCCGTGCCGAAGCCCACATCGTCCAGCTTCATCAGCAGATTTACAATCGCACGCCCCTGGCCGACCGGCTCAGCCACTTCCAGACCCTGGTGCAAAGCGATTACCCGGCAGTTCGCGTCCAGGCTATTGTCTGGATGGTGGAATCGCTCCCCGAGTTGGATTCAGCCCAGCAGGAACAGATTACACGGTTGCTCCTGCAGCTGACCGAAGATGGTGTCGAGGCGGTACAACGCCAAGCGGTCCTGGCCTTGGAAAAGCGCCTGGAAGATCCGCGAGTGTTGTCGCGCTTATTGACGTTGCTGGAAAATGGCAGCGTCGCAGTACGTGCTGCCGCAGCACGCAGTCTGGGACGGTTTCGCGCACCCCCGGAACAACCCGAGCGCTTGGAGCCGATTCTCTCTGCCTTGAAAAAGGCTTTAGCGGATCCTTCGCTGCTCGTAGTGGCCGAAGCCACGGAATCCCTGGGAGCCATTGGTGCTCCGCAGGCTGCGGTTCTCCTGGCTGAACTCTTGCACCATCCTTCTGAGGGAGTGCGCCAAGCCGCCGCTCGCGCGCTGGAGCCTGTGGCGGATGAGCGAGTGCTGGCCGATCTGCGCCAGGCTCTGGGCGACCGCTCGGCGAGCGTCCGCTTTCATGTCTTAGGGGCCTTGGGGCGTGTCGGCACTGCAGTTCCGGAGGTCCGCAGGGCGGACCTAGTGGCCCAACTGCAAACGGTGATGCTGCAGGATGGTGATCCGGGCGTCCGCAGCCGCGCCGCTACAGTCCTTGGTGAACTTGGCACACCAGCAGACCTGAATTTTCTCTGGCAGCGTTGCCTGGCCACTGAAGATGAGCGGGTTCAGGCGAAAGCCTGGTCGGCGATGATCGAAATACTGGCCCGCAGTGGCAATCCCGAGCTGGTAACCCAATGGGATCAACTGCTGACCAACCATCGAGACACCGCCCGAAGGATCGAGATGCTGACTGAGCTCCGCAGCCGCTGGCAAAAAACAGACGCCTTACGCCAACACTTGGACACTATTCAGGCCCTGCTGGTCCAGGCGTATTTGGCGCAGAGGCGTTGGCAATCCGCCGGACCGCTCGCCCTGGAACTGGCCCGACGTGCGCCCAACGACAACGAACTGCGCCGTCGCTTGCGTTGGCTCTTAGCCGCTGGCTATCTGGCCGTCGAAGACAAACGCCCCGACGACGCCTTGGCCTGGATCCGGGAAGCCGAGGATTTATTGGCTCGGGCCGGGGACTTGGCCTTCGAGTTCGCCGTGCTGCGCCAACGGGCACACCAGGCTGCCCCTCGATAAATCGCCATCCCTGCGCTCTGCGTTCGCCATGGCGGAACCTGTGGCGAAGCCTGCATTATCTGCTCTGCGCACCATTCTGCTGGATTGGCCGAACTTCCGTAATTTCTCGAAAAACGTTCGTTGACCTTTTTTTAGGAAATCCCACCGCAAGGAAATCAATAACCTTGACTCGAAAACGCCTTGGTGTGATTCAGAGCAAAGCTGACTTGCGTTCGGTTCCCAACTACTAACCTCATACTTGAGGCAGAATCGGGTTACTGAACAGCGCGCTGTGTATTATGAAATCCACCCGAGCCTGCTGACGAGTTATGCAGACTTGCCGAAACACCCAGCAATCACATAACTGTACGGCGGGGCTTCTTGGGGTTTTTAAATATGCGACCACATCGAGAAATTGCAATAACTGGCGCGGTTATCGGCTTGACAGCGGTTTCTTGGGTATGTAATTTGCTGTGCGCAGCGAGCCAACCTCCGGCGGCTGCGTGGGCGCTCCGGAGGTTTTTTGTCATAAAAGCCAGACTTTGCTGAAGGGAGGAAATCGCCGTGAAACCAAAAGAAGTCCTGGCCCTGATCAAGGAAAAACAAATCCAAGCTGTTGACCTGCGGTTCATGGATTTTCCAGGGATGTGGCAGCATTTCACCATCCCGGCGGAAGCCCTGGATGAAGCGGTGTTCGAGGAGGGATTAGGTTTTGATGGCTCGTCTATTCGCGGTTGGCAGGCCATCAATGAATCCGACATGCTCGTTCTGCCTGACCCTGAGACCGCCTTTATTGATCCATTCACGGCAGCGCCCACGCTCACCATGATCTGTAACATCCTCGATCCCCTGACGCGCCAGGATTACACCCGCGATCCCCGCAACATCGCGCGCAAAGCTGTCAACTATATGAAATCCACGGGTATTGCGGACACTGCTTACTTCGGCCCGGAATTGGAATTCTTCATCTTCGACGACATTCGTTGCGACCAGACCGCCAATTGTGGCTATTACTACATTGATTCCATCGAAGGTGCCTGGAACACTGGCCGCGAGGAAAAGCCCAATCTCGGCTATAAACTTCGCTATAAGGAAGGCTACTTTCCCGTTCCCCCTTCTGATCATCTCCAGGACATTCGTACCGAGATGATGCTGACGTTGATCCAGTGTGGCGTGCCGATCGAAGCCCAGCATCATGAAGTGGCCACGGGCGGACAGGGGGAGATTGATATGAAATACGCTCCTCTGGTGCAAATGGCGGATAACGTGTTGAAGTATAAGTACATTGTGAAGAATGTCGCCCGCAAGCATGGCAAAACCGCAACCTTCATGCCGAAACCGCTATTTGGCGATAACGGTTCTGGTATGCACGTCCATACCAGCCTTTGGAAAAACGGCGTCAACCTCTTTGCCGGTTCCGGTTACGCTGGTTTAAGCGATACCGGTCTTTACGCCATTGGCGGCTTACTGAAACACGCGCCGGCCTTGTGCGCCTTCTGCAACCCGACGACTAACAGTTACAAGCGTCTGGTGCCCGGCTACGAGGCACCTGTCAACCTCGCCTACAGCCGGCGCAATCGTTCCGCGGCCATCCGTATTCCGGTTTATCACCTCAGTCCAAAAGCCAAACGCCTGGAGTACCGCTGTCCCGATGGTTCCTCCAATCCTTATTTGTGCTTCGCGGCCATGCTCATGGCCATGCTCGACGGCATCCAGAACAAGATTCATCCCGGTGAGCCGCTCGACAAAGACATCTACGACCTCGAAGCCGAAGAATTGGAGAAAGTCCCCAAGACCCCGGGTTCTCTGGAAGAGGCCTTGCGGGCGCTGCGAAACGATCATGAATTTCTGCTCCGCGGCGATGTCTTTACTCCAGACGTAATTGATACCTGGGTTTGGTATAAGACTGAGAAGGAAGCGGACGCTATCCGCCTGCGACCGCATCCCTACGAGTTCGTCCTGTATTTCGACATTTGACAACGGCTCGACGACCAGCATACCCTGGGCCAATCCCTCCCAGGCATCCGCATATGCTGGACTCCTATCGCCGCCAAGTCGGCGCCCTGTGAGCTCGGTCTCCTCTAAGCTTATCGTCGCCTGGTCGAGCCCCTTCGAACACACAACCCTCCAGCGGCAAAGACCAGGCCTTCTTCTAACTGCGCTTGTTATCTAATAAAAGCTTAGATAATTGCATTGGCTGCGACTGTCAAACCTCGTCCGATGGGATTGGAAGCGGGAACTAATCCGGCTGGCGCACCTGATGGCGCAGGGACTTGCCCGCCAGTCGGTTCTGGTATTTCCCATCGGAGATGACAAGGTGGCCATTGACAAAAAGATAGCGTACTCCTGTCGAGTATTGATGAGGCTTCTCGAAGGTGGCCTGATCGCGGAACTCGGCAGGATGGAAAACCACAATATCGGCATAGTAACCGGCGCGCAGATAGCCGCGTTGTGGCAACTGCAGGATATCCGCCGGCAGACCACTGGCCGAGCGAATTGCCTGCTCGAGGGAAATAAGTTTCTCCGTAATCGCATAGCGACCGATCTTGCGCGGGAATGTACCATAGTGCCGAGGATGAATCACTGCCGCTGACGGTATCGTGGCACTGCCATCGCTTGCGGTAGCCACCCATTCCTGTTGCATATAGAGGCGCACGTCTTCCTCATTCATCCCGAAATTGACAATCGAGGCTCCACCGTTGTGCTCGATTTCCAGAACGATCTCCAGAGCCGAACGCTGCTGTTCCTTTGCGATCTGAGCCAGCGACTTGCCGTTCCATTCTGGACGTTTAGCGTAGCTGGCGATACGTATGCTCTCTCCCTCCTGATGCCGACGGATATTTTCTTCTATGGCCTGGCGTATTCTCGGGCCGTGTTCCTTATCCTCGAGGCGCTGAAGCATTTCCTGATGGCTGCCCTCGCGATATATGGAAGGAATCAAGGTAGCGGCCAGGGAAGTGCTGCTGGCGATATAGGGGTATTGATCTGCTGTAATACGCAAACCGGACTCCCGTGCTTTACGAATCAGGTTTATTACATCCGCTGACTTTCCCCAGGCGACCCGCCCCGAACACTTGATGTGAGATATATGTACGGGCAAGCCTGCCTTATGACCGATGGTAATGGCTTCCTGAATCGCGTCTAATAAACCTGCGCCTTCGTCCCGGATATGACTGACATAGATACCTTGATAACGGGCAACTACCCGGGCCAGGGCGATGATTTCGTCAGTCCTGGCATAACAACCGGGATTGTAGATCAACCCCGTCGAGAGTCCCCAGGCTCCCTCCTGCATGCCTCGCTCTACTAATTCTTCCATGCGGCGTAATTCCTCTATCGAGGGAGGACGATTGACATTGCCCATCACATGAGCACGCAGGGCATTATGGGGAATCAGGTGGCCAACATTAGTCCCGGCGCCAGACTTATCAATCTCGGCGTAATATTGGGCTACGTTTATTGGCCCGGAGCCGCAATTGCCGGTGACGATGGTAGTGACCCCTTGATAAAGGTAATTAGCATTAGAACGGGTATTCTTTTGACGGATAGCGATATCGCTATGAGTGTGCAGGTCTATGAAGCCGGGGGCCACGACTAAGTTGCGCGCTTCGATAATCTTAGCTCCCGGTTTCGTAGCAAACTTGCCGATGGCGACGATTCGCTCTCCGTGAATGGCTAAGTCCTGAACCACGGGCTTAGCTCCGCTGCCATCGTAGAGAGTACCCCCCACGATCACATAATCTGCCTCAATTTCGCCTCCACTATGGGCGAGACTAATCAGTGCTGATAAGATTCCCACTAATGCGGACATCCACCGCGTTGTCATCCGCAGTTGCATGGTACGCTCCCTGGAAACTCCTGCATAAGAATGCCCTGGCCCCTTTTCCTCCTATACAGTGGACGACGGTGTCCATCTTAAGAACATGGACGTGAAAATGCCAGCGGCAGTTGCCGCAAGGCAAGGGTGTTGTTATGCTGCTGTTAGTCCAGATGAGGACGAGTTTCAGCTCAGCCAAAGGGGACATCCTATGTATTGCCGCTTGCTGTTTCTGTGCATGACCGGGATGACATTGGTGGCCTGGGCTTGGGGCCAGGGGACGGGAAATGGCCCCGCAGGAAGTCCTGCCCCCGGCAGCAACGTCTCCGAGAATCGTGCCAGGCTGACGGCGAAGGTGGAGGTGCACGGGGTTGGTACTGTTCGCCTGCCGGCTGAGGGAGTCCGCGTTCTCTGTACGCTGCAACTGCGCATGCCCACTCTCAAAGAAGTGACGGCTGAGGACGAACGTCGGGCCTCCCGATTGGAACAGGGCTGGCGCGAACTGAAACTGGGCGACATGAAGATTCGGTTGCTGGAGCATCAATTCCACACCGTGCGTATGCCTGATCCCAATCAGCCGGCTCTGGACCTGCAAGACCTGCCGGTGGTCGGCTATGCCGTAGTGCGGGTCTATCAGGTGGAAATTACCCAACTCCCTGCCGAGCAACTTGCCGAAGCAGCGACTCGGGCTCAGAAAGTGGCGTTGCAACACGGGGCGATCCTGGGCGCGTGGACGCTGAGCAATCCTTTCGGACAGATGGTGGCTGCGCCGGGGCATATCCCGGCGGGCTCGGAGTCAGCAGGCCCCGTAGCCTATTTTCGACGCGACACTGAGGAAGCCTATCAGCAGGCCCTGAAGAAGGCCAAGGAGAATGCCCTGAAAAAAGTCCGGGCCCTCTATGGTGATCCCGCTCCTTCGCGTATCACCATTCAGGAAGTGAACATCG
>JANWVZ010000082.1 GCA_025056555.1 Gemmatales bacterium
GTTTGAGGGGGCAAATTCTCAGGGGCGAAATGGGGGAGCGACAGTATGTGAGCGAAGTGATATAGTATTATGAACGGCGTAGCCAGCGGGCCAACCTTCGCATCGGAAACAGCACTGCCGCGGCAGAGTTTAGACTTGTAGCCGTGCTGTGTAAGTGCCCATATACCCATATGTAGGGATATTTAATACCTTCGCAGTCGGAATATTGGCAGTTTGCCGATTTTCGACGGATTGTCTGCTCAATCTCATTGTTGCCATCGCGGGTCTTGTCAATGAGATGACCGTAGAGCGCACGCTAATCTTAACTATGAACGTGATTGAGAAATGCTTTAGTCACCATCAATTCGATGGCTCCAGACCTCCAGCGAAGGGTCGCGTTTGCGAGGCCAGGATGCGGGTGGTGTCTTCCGGCGTGAAGAGAACTTCGGTGGCTTGGGTGGCGGCAGCGATGGCTTCGGCCAGGGCGTGGGGGTGTTCGCGCGCCGTTTCGCCTTCGACCACATCGGCAGCTTGGGCCTCTTCAACAAATTGGTCGGTGCTGGTCGGGTCTACCGCGCGACAGCTGGTTGTCAGTCGTGCGGCGATGTCCACCATTTCCTCATGCCAAGCCTGGGGGTCGCCCTCGGTGGGTCGGGCATCGGCAAACTCTCCACACAGCAGAATCAGGCGAAGAAGATGTCGGAAGATGATTCCCTCTTGTTTGGCGAGGTCATGGGCCGCGATATACTTATTGAAATCGCCACCCATCTCTAACAATTCTCCCGCCGACCAGACGGGGACGATTCTCAGATCGTTCACTTCGGGATACAAGTCCTGAAAAAGGAGGCGGAGTTTGTCGGCAAAGACGGGAGGTCGTTCTTCAGGTTCCCAATCAACGGATTCATCATCATCTTCATCGCCATTTTCAGGAATCGGGGCGGCCATAAGTCCGCGACGTATCAGTTCCTGATCGAGGCGCGTAATCGCCAAAGGTCCTGGCGGAAGTTTGTCGGGAAATGGAACTCGAACTTTGTGACGCAAAGATGTCGGAACTTCGAGGACGCTTTCCAAGGCTTGCAAGCGTTCGCGACGGTCGGCGATGCCGAGCATGTCCAACAAGTACGCTCCGTAAAGCGGGTGAATACTGCGGAACAGCAGGAGCGTGTCGAGTTTGTCCGTGGCCTGGGCGGCCATAGGTAAATACTCGGAATTGGCCTGTTCCTCGGCAGGCGGTTCCGGTTCAAGGCGCACGAAGCCGGACCGATGCAAAACGCGAAGCATGGTATCGAGGGTTTTCTCTGCAACACCGATCTGATGAGGCGGCAACAGGCGTTTGCGTATCATCTGGCGAATGGGGTCAATTTCCGGGGAGATTTTGAGCATGTAGGCCAACAAGCGCCACGGAAGTTGACCTTTACTCGATAGTTTCCCAGGTGGTGAATTGCGGAGCCGATGGAAGTCGCCTTCGCTCCAATAAACCTGATTTTCGCGTCGGCTCGGTTTCTTCCGTTTGAGTTCTTTTTTAAGTTTGAGCAGGACGGGGTCTTTTGTGTCTTCGGGAATGGCGTCGTATTTCTCGCGCCAACGGTGAATGCGCACATCATCCTCGTGGGCCAAGGCGAAAACATAGCCTTGCGTGTCGTATTGGGGTCGCCCAGCACGACCAAAAATCTGGTGCGCGGTGCTGGCGTCAATGAGCTTCTGTTTGCCTGGAGGCCCCTTGACGAGCGAGCTAAGCACGACGCTGCGGGCAGGTAAATTGATGCCGGCGGAGAGCGTTTCCGTGCAGACAACGACGGCCAAGAGTTTGCGTTCAAACAGGTCGCCGACGACGCGCCGATATTTCGGCAGCAAACCCGCATGGTGCACGCCGACACCGCGCCGCAGCATTTGCTTGAGTTTAGGCCCCACACCGTGCTTCCAGTCGAGCTTGTCCACTTCGGCATTGACGCGGCGACGGGTTTCTTCGTCCAGGAGGGGAAGTCCCTTAAGTTGCTCCGCAAGGCTCCAGCATTCTTCGCGGTTGAAGCAAAAAACCAGGGCCGGGGTTTTGCGCGTCTCGGGCGATCCTTGGGCCATCCATTGAATATGCTCCGTGAGGAATTGGTCGGGCACGTACTGATAAGTCAGAGGAACACGTCGCTCCTGGCTTTGGACAAGTTCGAGTTGGCGGCCGTGGCACCGATGCAGCCAGTTGAGAAACTCGGGAGCGTTGCCCACCGTGGCGGAGAGCAGCAACAAGCGAACGTGTTTGGGCAACAGGGCCAGGGTCAGTTCCCACACAATACCGCGTTCGGGGTCGTTAAAGCTGTGAAATTCGTCCATAACCACCGCGGAGACGTGGGAGAAATCAAATCCGCGTGGTTGAAGTAAGCGATTGAGCAAAATCTCAGCCACGACCACCAGGATGCGTGCCTGGGGATTTACTCGCCGATTGCCGGTGACCAGACCGACATCGTCGGGGGAGAAGCCCCATTTTTCGGCCAGGCAGCGCAGCTCATCAAACTTCTGTTCGGTCAAGGCAATGAGCGGCGTGGTATAGTATGCGGTAGCATCGTTATGCAGAGCTTCGAATAAAGCAGCGTGGGCGATGACGGTTTTGCCCATGCCTGTGGGCGCGCACACCAACACCCCCTGTTCCGATGCAAACCAAGCTAATAGCGCTTCCTCCTGCACCGGGTACAGGTCAAACGGCAATTGTTCCAGGAACCGTTCGTAAATGGCGTCACGACTCAGGACATCAGGCGGCATTTCCGTATTGTACTGTCGTAGGCGGCACCTTGCTATCGCAGAAGGAAGTGCGGTGGATTACTTGATTATTGGTGGGACGGGTCAACTAGGGCAAGCCTTTGCGCGGCGTCTAGGCAGCCAGGCAAAAGCAGTGAGCCGGCCTCAGTTTGATCTAACCGTTCCTGGTGCCGCGGAGGCCTTGCTACGGCAATATTGTCCGCGGATTGTGCTGAACTGTGCGGCCCACAACCATGTGGATCAGGCGGAGAATGAACCGCACCAAGCTTTCGCTACCAACGCGTTTGCAGTCCGGGAATTGGCTCAGGCATGCGCTCGAGCGGGCGCATTGTTGGTACACTTCAGTACCGATTACGTGTTTGGCTTGGCCGGTAATCGTCGGCACCCATACGTGGAAAGTGACCTACCCGGTCCCCTGAGCGTGTACGGGGCGAGCAAGTTGGTGGGTGAGTATTTTGTCCGCGCTATAACTATGCAGCACTTAGTGGTGCGTACCTGCGGGTTGTATGGCCTGCCAGGAACGGGCGGGAAGAAAACCAACTTCGTCGAAGCAATACTGAACAAGGCATGTCGGGGCGAAGAGTTAAACGTGGTTATAGATCAAGTTTGCTCGCCGACCTATGTGAATGACTTAGTCGAGGGTGTGCTGCAATGTTTAGACCGCGGCTTAAGTGGCCTAATACACATAGTCAATGAAGGGGAGGTGTCTTGGTACGACTTCGCAAGCAGTGTCGTTCGGCTCGCGGGGCTTAGCGCTAAGATCAAGCCGATCCTATCGTGCGAAACAGGTGCAAGAGCCCCAAGGCCCGCTTATAGTGCGTTGCAAAGTGAACGTGCTGACGCTCCCCGATTGCGCCCCTGGCAAAGCGCCTTAACAGAGTACTTAGAGCTACGTCGCCCAATCGGCCGGCCGTAATGCCGCATCATTTAGGCATCTAAGGAGGATTAATCGTGAATACCATGCTGCTGCTAATGCTGATGATGTCGGCGAGTATGCAGTCGAAAAACACGCAGTTGAAATTAGTCGAGGTGCGGAAAATCTGGGACGCTGCTCCTCATAATGCGTTTACGGACCTGATCAGATTTCGGGACGAATGGTTCTGTTGCTTTCGTGAAGGTAAAGGTCATGCGGGTGATCCTGGACGGATTCGTGTTCTTGTCTCACGAGACGCGAAGCATTGGGAGTCGATCGCTCTATTCGAACGGGAAAACGAAGACTACCGCGATCCCAAGCTCAGCGTTACGCCCGAGGGACAACTCATGTTGCTGGCAGCGTCGGCCGTGCCAGGTACACGGAACCCATTACGCGACCATTATACTTTTGTCTGCTTCTCTAGGGATGGCCGAACCTGGACGCCACCGAGGAAAGTCGTATCCAGCTGGGAGTGGTTGTGGCGCGTGACCTGGCAGGGTTCTGACGGTTATGGTGTGGCGTATCGTTGGGATCGGGAAGAGAAACGACAGGAATATACTGCGGTTGTGTATCACACAAAGGACGGGCTGGACTACCGGAAGTTGGCCGAGTTTGCGCCGCCCCATTGCAACGAGGCGACCTTGCGGTTCGACGGCACGACGCTTTACTGTTTGCAGCGACGCGACGGTCAGCCCAACACTGCCTTATTAGGCGTGGCCCAGCCCCCTTATAAAGAATGGGCGTGGAAGGATTTAGGCAGTCATTTAGGTGGCCCCAATTTTATCCGCTTGCCCAATGGTCGCTGGCTGGCTGCGGGTCGCATGTTTCAGAATAGTCAGCCCCGAACCGTGATTTGTGAGTTGGATGTGCACCAGGGCCGACTTCACCCTCTACTAACCTTGCCCAGCGGCGGCGACACGAGTTATCCAGGATTGGTTTGGCATGACGGTAAACTTTATGTGAGTTATTACAGTTCGCATGAAGGCAAAGCTGCTGTTTACTTGGCGGTTGTCACTTTTGCCTAAGCCAGAACGCACGCCGCCTTACTAACCTCCTTTTTCTTAATAAGTCGTGTCAAACGGTTTTCCTCGGGGTTTACCGCCACGGTAGTTCGACGAACAGACAGCGACGGAAAATTCTGTTGGCCGGGATAGTGTGGTTCGTCATATTAGGAGAGGCAGAGGTGCGACCCGCGATGGCCTTCGGGTATTCAGTGGACCATACGGATTTGCCTAGGCGTAGGTCGGGTACCTCTGCTAGAATTTCAACAAGGGCAGAAGGTCCGAGAGCAGAGTGGAAGGTTGCTCAGAACATAAGGGGTCAGTCCCGCGAACAAGGAGCATCCCAGACAAAGCCAGCAGAAACAGGAGACCATCATGCGGCACAAGTTAGCTGCGACCGTGGCCTTGGGACTGTTCGGAGTCATGCTGGTGGCTTGGGCGCAGCCAAACTCCGATACGCCGGCTAAATCTGCCAATGCCACCGAGGAGGAATTGGCCGTTCAACAGGCGCTGGTGGCAGCGCGTTATCGGCAGCTGGAGGAAACGTTACTGCGGATCGCTCAAGTTTTGGAAAGGCGAAATAACCCGGGCGACATCGAAAAGGCCCGCATCATTCATCGGGCGCTGCGCGAGGCCCGTGAGCGTAAGGTTTACGTGAACCTCAATGACATCGCGGAAAGCCTCAAGCGGCCGAGCACGCTTTCGAGCCTGAAAGATATTCAGACAGTTGTGGACAAAGGGGGCGACGTCGAGACCGCAATGAGGAAGTTGCTGGAAATTCTGCTGGCCCCCGATGATGAATCCCTGAAGAAGAAGGAAATGGAGTTCTATGCGGAGTTGATTCGCAAGCTCGAAGAAGCTGAACGTGCCCAGCGAGTGGCCCAGGCGCGGAACGATAATCCCGACATCAAGAAGGAAGACGCGCAAAAAGCCCATCAGGTCGCCAGCCGAATGGTGGATGATATTCTCAATCGCATCCGACAATTTGAGGGAGGCGGCCAAGCCGACCCATCCAGGGGTGAGGCCCGAGATGCGGGCAAGAATGAACGCCCTGATGCCCAGGCTCGGGGCGACGCCCGCAGCGGCCAAGGAAAGCCGGGCGAAGCTCGCAATGAGGGGCAGGGCGCGCCCAATCCTCAAGCACGGAACCAGTCGAGCGGCGAGAAACCGGGTGGCCAGCAATCCCAGGAGCAAGCCCAGGCTCGTGGCGGTTCACCGAATGAGCAAGGTGGCCAAGCCCGAGGGGGCAATCAGGCTGGTGGCGACAAGCCGGGTCAAGCCCGCGGCGGTGAAAGTGGTAGCCAGTCTGAAGGTAAGCCGGGCGACAAACCGGGAGCTAATCAAGCAGGCGGCGGCAAGCCCGGTGATAACCAAGCGGGCGGCGGCAAGCCAGGGGAGAAACCAGGTGGAAACCAGGCGGGGGGCAGTAATCCGGGTGATAAACCGGGAAGCAACCAAGCTGGTGGTGGCAAGCCTGGTGATAATCAGGCGGGAGGGGGTAAGCCTGGGGAGAAACCCGGTGGGAATCAAGCGGGTGGTGGCAAACCCAGTGACCAGGCCGGTGGTAACAAGCCCAACGAGCAGTCAGACTTGCGGAATGCCCAAGCTCGGGGCCCTGGTGAGGGAACCGCGCGGGGCGATGCGCGCGGCGGTGGCCAGCAGGGAGGACAACAGGGTGGTCAACAAGGAGGTCAGCAAGGTGGCCAGCAAGGCGGGCAACAGGGCGGTCAACAAGGCGGTCAGCAGGGAGGTCAGCAAGGCGGACAACAGGGCGGACAACAAGGTGGTCAGCAAGGGCAGGCCCGTGGTTCTGGCCAGCAAGGGCAGCAGCAACAAGGTGTGCCCGGTCGGGAGCGGGTGGAAGATGCTCGCGACTATCAACGCAGCGCCGAACAACGCATAGCCAAGGATGAGCGCAAGCCTGCCTCGGAGGACCAGTCGCGTGCCGCTGATTTACTGCGTCAAGCCCGACAGAAATTGGAGGAACTCTTACGGCAATTACGCGAAGAGGAACAGCTGCGCGTGCTGGCTGACCTGCAGCGCCGCTGTGAAAAGATGCTGGCCATGCAGGAAGCGGTTTACAACGATACCGTGAAGCTGGATAACCGTATTCAGTCCAACCCCGACAAGAAAGCGACGCGCGAAGACGAAATCTTCTCCGGTGTGTTGTCCCGCCGAGAGGATGAAATCGTCGGCGAAGCGGACCGAGCGATTGCTCTAGTGCAAACAGAAGGTTCTGCGGTGGCGTTTGCGGAGGTGTTACAACAAGTGCGGCAGGATATGGCACGGGTTTCCACACGGCTCTATAAGACTGACCCCGGTGCCGAAACCCAGGCCATTGAGCGCGACATTATTGACATGCTCAAGGAAATGATCGAAGCGCTTAAGAAAGCCCAAGACGACATTCGCCAACGCCAACAGCAACCTGGCGGCGGTCAGGGAAACAATGGCGACCCGAATCAGAACCAACGCCTTATTGACCTGATCGCGGAACTGAAGATGATTCGCTCGATGCAGGAGCGTATCTACCGCCGCACAGTGATGTATGGCAAGAAATATCAGGGCGAGGCCGCTACGGCCCAGGACATTGTGCAGGAATTGCGGGAATTGGCCCAACGACAATTGAAACTCCACCAAATCACCGAAGCCATCGTGAAGGGGAAGAACCGATGAAGCGTGCTCTAATCCTACTAGTGGCAGTTGGCGTCGTTTGGTACTGGTCGAACGGCTCTGCTCAGGAGCTTTCCTTCGGTCGGCTCAAGGTACCCTCGGCCGACGAGATCAAAGCGCAGATATTCGCCTGGCTGAAAGACCACATTAAAGCGGACGCGGAAACGTTACGCAAGGCCGAGGCAATTTGGTCGGCAGAATCGCGTCCTGTGCTCGTCAGGGTGGCGGACATTCTGGCGTTGGGCAGCGCCGAGGCGAAACAGCTTTTGGAACAAGCCGCCAATCCGGAAGCCGTCGTACCCACAGAGGTGCCGCCGATCATTCGCCAAGCGGCTCATCCGTTTTTCAAGGCTAATTTGGCATTGGCATACGCCCGTCTGCTGTGTCTGCGCAAAGCCTACGAAGAGGCACTTGATGTACTCAAACTGATTCGCCCAGAGCAAGTGATTGACCCAGGCGCGTACTACTTCTTCCGAGCCGTTGCGGAACATAAGACCTTGCACCGCGATGATACCCTGCGTTCGATAGATAGGATGTTTGGGCAGGTCGAGGGCGTGCCCGAACGCTATTTCGTGCTGGCCAGCTTGCTGAAGTACGACTTGCAGAGCTGGGATGGCCGTAAGAACCTCGACTATATCGCTCGACGGATGGATGAGATTTCGGGCCGGCTCGACAACGCCCGTGGCGGTCCGAAAACGCAAGATAAGCAGAAGGAGATTCTCGACCTGCTCAAGAAAATGATTGACGAAATGGAGCAGCAATTACAGCAGCAAATGGCGGGCGGCGGTAGCGGTAGTGGGCGTAGTAGCGGTCAACCCCAGAGCGGCCCGCCGACGGGGAGCACCACGCGTTCGTCAGGTCCGGCATCGGACAGCGGTATTATCGGCGGTGCTGGTGAAGGGAAGGTGGATATGAAGGAGTTAGTGAAACGGCCTGATTTGTGGGGCAAGTTGCCTGAAAAAGAGCGCGTTAAGGTGCTCGAGGCTATTCGTCGAGAGTATCCGCCTCACGTAGCTGAGGCCATTGAAGCCTACCTGCAGCAAATTGCCAAAACGAACGAATCGCGATGACAATTCGGGTAGCTCTCAACCTCAAGCAAATTCAACCGAACCTGCTAAGAGTACTCGCGATGCTGAGCTTGCTGTGTGTCGTAATCCGAGTGGGCGCGCAGCAAGCTCAGTTTACTACGGTGGATGTCAGGTTGCGTACCGGTGAAACCTTGCGTGGTCAGTTAGTGGCAGCGAATGAAAAAGAAATCGTGGTTCAAGTCGGCAAGGATCGTGTTGCCAAACCGTTGACGGATTTGATGCAGCTGATGTTCGGAGGCGAAGGGGCCAAGCCTAACGTGGCACCTGACGCTCCTCAGACCCACGTGCGCTTACTGGACGGTACGAATCTGGTGGCTCAGCAGATCAATATCCGCGAAAAAATACTGGAATGCCGGCTGTTCACCGGCCAGGCGATGTCCGTGCCCCTGGACAAAGTTCACTGGGTCTTGATGACCGCTCACGATGCCAAGACGCGGGCGGAGTTGGAGCAAGTCCTGGCGAAGAAATTCGCTCAGGATGTGATCCTCGTCCTCAGTCGTGATCAGCAGGCGATCAACGCTTTCTCCGGTGTCATCCTGGGAACGGATGAAAAGGGAACTCGTCTGAATTTTCGGCTGGAAGAAGATGTCGTGCCCATTGACATGAGCCGGTTGCGGGGTATGGTCTTTGCCCGCCGTGTAGAAGCGAAACCAAATGACACTATTCGCGTCGTAGACCGATTCGGGAACATCTGGCTCGCGAAGGTTATCGCTTGGCAAAAAGATCGCCTACAGTTGGAGACCACCTACGGTCTGAAGACCGACTTGGAATGGAACCAACTGCTAACTGTGGATTTCAGCCAAGGCCGCCTTGTTTACCTTTCCGACCTGGAACCTCTCCGCGTTGAAGAGAAGCCCCTTCTGGCGGACGTTTGGCACTATCGGCGTGATCGCAATTTATCAGGTGGTCCGATCAGTATAGGACAACGCCTTTATCAAAAGGGCCTGACCCTGCACTCGCGCACGGTGCTGGAATATAACGTGGAAGGTTATCGAGAGTTTCGCTGTCTTTTAGGAATGGAGGACAGCGTTAACGGTCCAGCCAAGGCGCTTGTACGGATCGAAGGCGATGGTCGCGAGTTATTCCATGCGGTTGTCAGCACTGGCGATAAGCCGCGGGAAATCTCCTTAGGCATCGAAAACGTAGTACGACTGAGGTTAATTGTTGATTACGGGGATGACTTGGACTTGGGCGACCATGTCGCGTTTGCCGAAGCTCGCATCTTGAAATGAAACTGTGGTCCGCCCTCGTGGGATCAGGAAATTGTCTTGAGCGTGTATGGCGGGCAGTGAGGAAACCTAACTATGGGTATGGGGATCGGTAAGACAGCTGGATGCATGTCGCGGTGCATGAGCCGTTGGTGGTCAACCCTGTTGGCCCTGTTTAGTCCGGTGGCCATAGTGGTATCGTTAGCGCTCGACCCGCTCGTGGTGCAGGACGAAAGCCAGCGCATTGCTGCCGTGGAGAAGCTGACGCCAAGTGTGGTGGCAGTGTTTGATCGTGGCGGCCGAGGCGGCGGCTCCGGTGTGCTGATTGACGAGGAAGGTTATGCGCTTACCAACTTTCACGTGGTCCAGCCGACGGGACCCACTCCACGTTGCGGTCTGGCCGATGGTCAACTGTACGACGCGGTTGTCGTAGGGCTTGATCCCGTGGGCGATGTCGCCCTGATTAAGCTGATCCCACCAAAACCGGGCTTCAAGTTTCCTTACGCCCCTCTCGGAGACAGCGACACAGTGCGTGCAGGCGATTGGTCAATTGCCGCTGGCAACCCGTTCCTGCTGGCCACCGACTTCCGACCAACAATCACTTTCGGCTTAGTTTCAGGGGTCCACCGCTATCAATATCCCGCCGGAACAATCTTGGAATATACCGACTGCATTCAGATTGACACCTCGATCAACCCCGGCAATAGCGGCGGGCCATTGTTCAATCTGCGGGGCGAAGTCATTGGCATCAATGGACGAGGTTCGTTCGAGAAGCGCGGACGGGTTAACAGTGGAGTTGGCTACGCTATTTCGATTAACCAGATCAAAAACTTCCTAGGACATTTGCGCGGGGGGCTGCTGGTAGATCATGCCACTCTGGGCGCCACTGCACGGACAGGTGAGGACGGACGCGCTTACGTTTTCGACATTCTCGAGCGTTCCGATGCCTATCGCCGTGGTTTGCGCACTGACGACCGAATCGTCTCGGTCAACGACCGTCCCATTGGCAATGCGAATCAACTGCAGAATGTGTTGGGGATCTTCCCTAGAGGTTGGCGAATTCCGGTAGTCTATGAGCGGGTGGACAAAGAAGAAAACCGCGTCGTGCGTAAGGAAATCCTGGTTCGGCTCATGGGCCTGATTCCGCGGGAGCTTCCTGAAGACCGTAAGCCGGAAAAACCCGAAGAACCTAAGCCAGGGGAAAAGCCGGCACCAGGGAAACCTATCCCGATTAAGCCTCAAAAGCCCATGAAGCCTGAAGGCGAGGGGGCGAAGTATTATGTGCCACGTCCCGGCTTCGGCAATTACTATTTCAATGAATTAGAGCGTAAACGTGTCCTGGCAGCGTTGCCCCGACCTCAAAATATGACCGCGGACAAGGTCTGGGTGCTGCAGGGTGAGGTTGAACTTTATGACGAACTGACGGGCAAACCTGTTCAACATCCGTTCCAGCTCGAACTGGACGGCAAGAAGGTCCACATGAAACTGGGGCCAATTGATTATCAGACCGAACCACTGCGCGTTGGAGAACCGATAGGAAATCTTCGGCAACCGCCTGGTAGTGGGGGCCTACTCGTAGCCCTGCATTATTGGCGCGTCTTGCTCACCGACCAGGACAAGGGATTTGAACAGGGACTGCATTACGGCGGTTATGAGCCGTTCTACCCGGATGGCACGAGTAAGTCGCGGATCCTGACCGAGGTGCTCAATGGCACCAGCGGGCCTTTCACCGTCAAGTTCTTCACGCGGCCCAATGACAAGCGCCTCTGTGGACTGGAATGCTATGTCGAAGAAGATGCGGACCCGTGTGAACTGGTTTTCGCAGCCGCAAACGGGCCGAAACCTGACCTCCCAGGCAAGGTAGAGGTGCGTTTCGGAGACCGTCGTTGGGGCACTTTGCACCTGCGCAAGGTCGAATTGGTGCAACCCGAAGCTGAATCCGAAAAACGCTGAGTGACACAACTATGACAAGCCGATACTCACAACTCACTTCGAGCCGCACGACGAACCGTCCAGGAATAGCTCACGGCGCATTTGCGCTCTTGGCTTGGCTGTGCCCCTGGGCAACGTTCATCCTTGCTCAGCCATTACCTCATCCCCACACAGGTTCCTTTGCCCAACTGGTTCGCGATCTGCAACCGAAACTGGTGAAGATTTACGGTGCGGGCGGATATATCGGCGTCACCGATTGGTGTAGCGGCGTCTTAGTGTCGCCCGACGGGCTGATCCTGACCGTTTACTCTCCCACGTTGGATACGGAAAACCTGCGCGTGCACCTCTACGACGGCACACGCCATGAATGTGACCTCGTAGCCGCGGAGCCGTTGCTGGACGTGGCACTACTTCGTATACGGGATGGCGATAAGAAATTCCGCGATTTACCTTTGGAATATTTCGACCTCAACCAGCCCACCCCTAAGGTGCAGGTGGGTGACTGGGTGTTGGCGTTCAGCAACTGTTTCCAGATTGCTACGCGCGAAGAGCCGCTGACCGTGCAACGCAGCGTGATTGCCGCGATTACGCCCTTGGCAGCCCGCCGCGGTATTCACGAATTGCCTTATCAAGGCACCGTGTACATCCTCGACGGCATCACCAATAACCCTGGCTCGCACGGCGGCGCCGTAGTTACGCGGCGCGGAGAACTGATCGGATTGATCGGCAAGGAGGTACGCAACACGCTCACGGAAACCTGGGTTAACTATGCCATTCCCATCGAAGCTCTCAAGGATTTCGTGGCGAAAGCCCGCGCGGGCAATTATAAACCGCTGGAGCGAAAAAAGCCCGTGATTGAGGATCGCGGCGGCTTTCTCGGCGTTGTGTTGGTGCCCAATCTGTTGGATCGCACGCCGCCCTATATTGACGAGGTGTTGCCCGACTCGCCCGCGGACAAAGCAGGTTTACGCCCCGATGATCTGATTGTTATGGTGCGACTGCCGGCTCGAGACGGCTCGGGCACATATGAGGAGCATGTAGTCCAGAGCGTCAGTCACTGGCGCGACTTGAGCTTACCCCTGGAACCTGGGGCCAAGATACAGGTCATTGTGCGTCGTCAGCAACAATTGCTGCGTATGGACCTGGAAGTGGCCCGTCGGCCGGGTTTTCGGCCCAATAAACCTGCTGCGGACAAGGCCGCTAACCAGCAGTAATTCCTCACAACGCCCGCTTTGACGTCCTTCAGGAGTCAGAGAGCTACCTCAATTGGCTTTCTGCGACATGACTGTGAAAACCGACACGAGCCTCACAGCGAGAACCGCCATGCGTAGGCTGATAGCGACGATGTTGGCCGGAGCTCTAGCTTTTTGCAGCTTGGCGCTGGCCCAGCCTGAGAAGGCTGATAACAAACTTGACGAAGCCTGGGAACAAGCGACGCGGGAAGCGACCAATCGCGCCGCGCCCAGCGTTGTGCAGATCGTGACCAACATTGGCCTAGAAGTGATTCCTGCGGGTCCAAAACCGGGAAAGCCGGGTTCGAAACCAGGTGGAGGCACGCTCCTGCGTGGCCAAGGGCCGACCACAGGTCTGATTCTCACTTCCGACGGCTACATTATCACCAGTTCGTTCAACTTCCTGCACATCCCGCGGGAGATAAAGCCGACAATTTTAGTTCGCATTCCCGGCCGAGCCGACCCCTTACCGGGTCGCATCGTGGCCCGCGATGAAACCCGTATGTTGACCTTGCTCAAAGTAGATGCCGACAACCTCCCCGTGCCACAAATGGTGCCGGTGAAAGAAATGCGCGTCGGCCAATGGGCGCTGGCGTTGGGTCGAACCTTTTCCGATACGCCCACCGCGCCCCCTTCGGTCAGCGTCGGCATCATCAGCGCGCTAGGACGCATCTGGGGCAAAGCGATTCAGACCGATGCCAAGGTTTCGCCCGTCAATTACGGCGGACCGCTGGTGGACATTCACGGTCGCGTGTTCGGGGTGCTCGTGCCCATGTCGCCTCGCGGTGATTCCGAACTGGCAGGCGTCGAATGGTACGATTCCGGGATTGGTTTTGCCGTGCCTTTGGAGGACATTTACCGGGTCTTGCCGCGACTGAAGAATGGGGAAACTCTGCAGGCGGGTCAACTGGGGGTTGCCTTCGATCAACCGGCCCCGATGATTGGCCTCGACCCGACGAAGCCCAGCGGCCAGGGCGGCATGTTTGGCAGTTGTCGTATTGCCAGGGTCATTCCGAACAGTCCCGCGGCCCGGGCTGGCCTGCAACCCGGCGACGAAATTATCGAAGCCGATGGTAAGCCCATTCGCTGGCAATTGCAACTGCGCCACGTACTTGGTCCGAAATATGACTTCGATACCGTTTCGCTCAAGGTGAAGCGGGGCGACAAGGTGTTGGAATTCCCCAACATTCCCCTTTCCCGTCCTAAGGAAGCTCAGCGTCCCGTTTTTGCGGGCATCCTACCGATGCGGGACGATGCACTACCCGGCGTAGAAATTCGCCACGTTTTCCCGAAAAGTCCCGCCGACCTGGCCGGTCTGCGCGTGGGCGACCGCGTTGTCCGAGTGGACAATACCTTCATTCAGAACGCCCTCCATCTACGCCAAGCTCTGAGTGGTTTTCAGCCTGGTGCTGAGGTGCAATTCACCGTGATTCGCACCGACGAAAAAGAGAAGAAGCAAACCCTGCAAACGGTTAATGTGAAGCTGGCGGAATGGAATTCTGATATTCCAGAGAAGTTGCCCGCTGCGACGAAAAAAGAAGGCTTAGCAGTGCGGAGTACTTATTCTCCGACCATCCTCAAGGGCCAGGAACCGTTCTTCACCAAACCGCCGAAGGCCAAGCCACCTACGCCACCGCCAGGAAAACCAGGTCTGTTCCGCGAAAAAGACCGGGCTAGCGGCCGCGAATACTGGTTCTACGTGCCCGATACCTATACTGCCGAGGTCGCACACGGCTTAGTGATCTGGCTGCACCCGGCGGGGAACGCCATGGAGGAGCCGATACGCAAACTTTGGGAACCATACTGCAAGGCACACGCGCTGATCCTCTATGCACCCAAAGCGGAAAACCCGACGGGTTGGTTGACCAGCGAGAGCGATGCTATCGTGCAAGACATCCGACACCTGGTCAGTCAGTATCGCATTGATCCGCAGCGGATTGTGGCGCACGGCCTGGGTAACGGGGGCAGCTTCGCACTTTATTTGGCCTTCGACGCGCGGGAACTTATTCGTGGAGCATTAGTCATCGGGGGGCCGATAGCCAGTCGCATCCCTGATTACGACCCTGGCGAACCTTTGTCCATTTATTACATCGCCGGGGCACGCGATCCCGAGATCGAGGCTCTCCGCAACGGTCTCCGTGAGTTGCAGCGGCGAAATTACCCCTGCCTTTATCGCGAACTTCCCGAGCACGGCACTGGCTACCCCACCGAAAGCCGCTTACTTGACGAACTGATGCGCTGGATTGACACGTTGGATCGTCTATGAGATATGACAACTGGGAATCGCGGTAGCAAGGCTGGGTAGTAAACACGTAACTGTACCGGGACAGGGGTACGCTGACGGGAAGCTAAGTATCACGAAGTTAAGTCTGCGGCTGACGTCTCCGCACAACGGTTTACTATTTACGGATGCTGCGAGTTTCTTTATGGCCTAACGCATGTTCGGCATAATCGGCTGAGGCAGCGGAACGGGATTCGGCTTCTCGCGAGCGATACCCTCGCGGGGATCGAGTCGCCAAGGAGCACTTGGCTTCGGAGCTAACCAGGGCACGAGCAAAAGCAGCCAACCGAGTAAGGTGATGGTTATCAACAACACTAA
>JANWVZ010000083.1 GCA_025056555.1 Gemmatales bacterium
TCCTGAACAGCAAACTGCTCAAAATATTCGGCACGCTGAACTTCCTCCCGCAGGACAGCGCGTTGCGTTTCCACCTGGCCTGTCGTGTCCACGATCTGGACTTTCAGCTGCGGTGATTTCTCCAGCTCTAATCGTCTCGGTAATGGGGCGACACGCAGGGTCTTGCCATCGCGCAATACCAAGCGATCGTGGGGATACCCTAAGCGACGCAGGAGTTGGTGTATCGTTGGATGTTGCGTCCGTTCCGCTTCAAGCAACAGCTCGCCCAGAGGCGCGACTGCACTTTTGGCCACTGCCTCCAAAGGCGGAAGCAACGGCAAATCAGTGCGCAGTTTCGGGGGTTGAACTTCCTCCTTTTCGACCACGGGGACCTGTGCTAAGCCACTCAACGTGAGCAACAAGGTTAGCCCCCCAGCCGCCAAGAACCACCACCGACCATATGCTTTCGCCCGCTTCCCGACGTGCCTGGATAATAACCGTCGCATGAATCCCCCTCACTTTTTTTAGCTGAGCTGACGAAGAATCGAATGATGAATACATCATCTATTCAGAGCGCGGCCTACCCAGTTTTCGCGGAGTGCTATTGCCGCATTCCCGGTCCTCAAGAATACTGTGAGGCATTTATAATTTCTGGTCCGAGGAATCTTGAGCATCCGCGAAGTTCTCCGAATCATGGTCACCAAACCGGGAAAGCTGAGCAGGGCCGACAGCTGAACCATTATCGGCGATCGTTGCCCGTAAGGCGAGTGCACAGGCCGTGGCATAGCGACGGCAATGAGAAATACTGACGAAGATTTTCCCGATACCCACGCGCTGCATGTAATCATGAACGGCAGCGCGGACTTGAACAAGCGGCTGTCCTTGGGCGTCGGGTAGGATCTCAATGTCCGTCCAGGCCATGCCCTTGGCCCAACCCGTACCGAGGGCCTTGAAAATCGCCTCCTTAGCGGCCCAACGCCCGGCAAAATGTTCCACAGCACGCTTCCGCTTTTGGCAATAGGCAATTTCACGCTCCGTATAAACCCGATGCAGGAAGGTCGCACCGTGCTTCTGGAGCATTCGCGCTATGCGCTCACATTCGACAATGTCAGTTCCAATGCCGAATACCTGCATGCACCGTATCCGTCTTAGCGCTGGTGCCCTCTTCGATCAATATACCAAATACTCTAGTCCCAGGTAACGAGTCCCCTTGGCTGAACCAGAATCCTCAGTAACTGACCATCACGCTTCTTACCCACCGGGTACCTGACGATTAGCTTTCGAGGAGAGATTCATGACACCGCGGGGTAAACCAGTTTCCCGCAAAGACCGTCGGAGTGATAGCTTGGGATCAGGAGCATCTGCCTCTCCGCCTGAAGCGGATAACACTTCGTGGTGGCGGCCCACACAGCCGAAGCCGGGGCGATGCGCCTTGGAAGAACCACCTTACCTGGCCGACCTCACCCCCGCCCAGAAACAGGCAGTGCTGCATCGAGATGGACCCTTGGTGGTGCTGGCCGGTCCCGGTTCCGGCAAGACGCGGGTCATTACGCGACGCATTGTCCATCTGTTGGCCGACGGTGTCCCCGCAGAGCAAATCCTGGCCATCACCTTCACCAACAAAGCGGCTCGCGAAATGCAGCACCGCGTCGAGAATCTCCTGCCTCAAAGCGGCGTCTGGATCAGTACCTTTCACAGTTTCGCCGCTCGGATTCTGCGCCAGTACGCTGACCGTCTCGGTCTGGACGGGCAGTTCACCATTTACGACCAGGACGACCGCAAAGAAGTGCTTCGCGAAGTGCTTGACGAGGCCCAGCTGGACCAGGTGCGGTTCAGCGCGGATAGTTTACTGTCGGTTATTTCACGGGCTAAGAATGCCTTGCTCAGCCCGCACGAATTTGCCGCCCGTGCCAGCGACTATTTCAGCCAGAAGGTCGCGGAAATCTATCCGTTATACGAACGCAAGATGCGCGCGTTGAACGCCCTCGATTTCGACGATTTACTTTACTGCCTGGCGCGGGCACTGCGTGCTCCAGAGTGGGCCGACTGGCGGGCGGAACTGGATGCGCGCTTCCGCTACATCCTCGTGGACGAATACCAGGACACTAATCACGCGCAATACGTCATCCTGCGGGAGTTGTCCCGCGATTACCCCAACGTTTGCGTGGTCGGCGACCCTGACCAGTCCATCTATCGTTGGCGCGGTGCCGATATCCAGAACATCCTCGATTTCGAGCGTGATTATCCCAATTGCACGGTAGTGCGACTCGATGAAAACTTCCGCAGTACCGCCCCGATTCTGCACGTCGCCGATCAACTCATTGCCCACAATCGCCAGCGCAAACCGCGCCAACTGTACACCAATCGTACTGGGGGCGAGCCGGTGCAGGTATACTGCTTCGCCAGCAGCGACCAGGAAGCGGATTTCATTGCAGAACTGATCACCCGCAGCGTAACCAGTGGACGCCGAAAGTACGCCGACTTCGCCATTTTCCTGCGGATCAACGCGCTGTCGCGGATTTTCGAGGAAGCATTCCTTCGGCGACGTGTGCCTTATCAGATTGTGCGTGGCTTGGCTTTCTTTGAACGCAAGGAGAACCGCGATATCCTGGCGTTTCTCCGGCTGCTGGTGAATCCCAGGGACGACATTTCGTTTCAACGGGCCATTTTGGCGGTACCCTGCGGCGTGGGCAATACCACGCTGGAGCGGCTTCGCCACTATGCTGAGCCCCGCGGCTTGAGCCTGCTCGAAGCGTGTGCCCAGGCCGAGCGGATTCCCCAGCTTCAAACCCGTGTCCTGAACCCGTTGAAGAACTTCGCTCGACTCATACGAGAGCTGCAACAACTGGCCGATCAACCGGCCGCTGACATCATTGCCACCGTCATCGACCGCACCGGTTACCGCAAACAGCTCCTGGACAGCGGGGAGGAGGAAGACCGAGAACGGCTGGCCAACATCGAGGAACTGATTTCAGCGGCCGAAGTATTGGCCGAGGAAACCGGGGATGCCTCCCTGGCTCATTTTCTCGAGCACGTCGCTCTGGTCAGTGACGTGGACGGCTTGCGCACCGATCAGGATGCGGTGGTGGTCATGACTTTACACGCTGCCAAAGGCCTCGAGTTTCCAGTTGTTTTTATTCCCTGTTTAGAGGAAGGATTGCTGCCGCATGAACGCTCACGAGAAAAGCAGGAGGAGTTGGAAGAAGAACGCCGCTTGCTTTTCGTCGGGATAACTCGGGCTCGCGAGGAATTGCATCTGTCGTGTTCGCGCTTGCGACTTTTCCGCGGGCAAACGCGCTACTGTGTGCCCAGTTCTTTCCTGAGCGAGTTACCTGAAAGTGGCGTGGTGGTACAGGACCTCACGCGCGGGAACATTGCGCACGGGCCTGGTGCCTGTGGCTCACCGTGGTCTCAGACCGACGATTCCGAACCGACTGCGCTGGCACTTCCCGGAGCAACACCGAGGGCGTCGAACGAGGAATGCGTCTGGCGGCCTGGTTTATTAGTACGGCATCAGATTTACGGCATCGGATCTGTCGCCGCGGTAAACGGAGTCGGCCCCGGTTTGCGAGCCACAATTCGCTTCGTGCAGGGGGGCGAAAAAACCTTTGTGGTAGCTAAAGCTCCCCTGGAAATCCTCGGTCGCTCCTCTCACAGACCTGCTGCGCATTAGGTCCGTCCTGACTGAGGTGTATTTCCGAAAGGTGCCCAGAACGTCCCTCCGTCACGGGTACCCCCTCCGAACGATGAAGTGAGGTTCCTGCCCCAACTGTAAAGCCGGGTTTCGCAGGCTGGCCTGGAAACCGTATAACAAATCCCTGCCCGAGAACGTGGAACCGCCCGGTACGGATTCTGATCACTTGTGCGACTCGATACCGCAACCTGCCAGGAGATTCCCCCATGGCTGAGGCTCACTTTACTCTATCCGCTTTTGCCGATGAAATCTCTCCGGATCTGAATCAGCAACTGACTGTCCTGGAACAATGCGGTATCCGTCATCTTGAACTCCGGTCGGTGTGGCAGACGAACGTGCTCGATCTGACGGACGAACAGGTCCGCGAAGTTAAACGTCAGCTCGATGCGCGGGGTTTTCGGCTTAGTGCCATAGGTTCGCCCATCGGCAAAGTCAAGATTACCGACCCTTTCGAGCCTCACCTGCAACGATTCCGTCGCGCGGTCGAATTATGCCAAGTCTTCGGCACACCCAACATCCGCATCTTCAGCTACTACCCCCCGGCGCCCAACGGAGGTAGCGGTCAGGGCGCTACGGATTGGTCTCCGTTCCGCAATGAGATTCTGGAACGGATGCGTCGAAAACTGGAGATCGCCGAACGGGCTGGCGTTCGCTTGCTTCACGAAAACGAACATCGCATTTATGGCGATTCGCCGGAACGGGTCCTGGATCTGCTCACCACGCTGAATCACCCGCAATTTCGTGCCGTATACGATCCGGCCAACTATGTCTTCTGCGGTTACGATCCCTGGCAGGGATGGATAAAAACCCGTGATTGGACGGTGCACTTTCACATCAAGGACTGGATTCGTGGGGAGCTCCATGCTCGTCCTGCGGGCGAAGGCCACGGCCGTATTCCGGAAGTTTTGGCAGACGCTGTGCAGCGCGGTTACCGAGGTTTCGCCACGCTGGAGCCACATTTACTCGGCGGCGGCCCGACTGGTGGCGTAACCGGACCCGAGCTCTTCCCGAAAGCGGTGGCTGCCCTTCGGGCCATTCTCGACGGCATCGGCGCCCGCTATGATTAGTGCCGCTGCCGTTCCTGGACTTAGCGGTTCACCTGTGAGCTACGGCTGGTCTCTTTTGACAGCGCTCCCGGTGACCCGCCCCAGCGACTGGCTCCATCGCGCCAAGGTTGGAGATCGAAGTAAATCTCTTCAAGACGTCAACAGCCCTAAGCAGTGACCGACGATTTCTCTCTAAGAGGAGTCGGCTACTGCTGGCTGTCAGTGCGAGAGTGAACATAGGCGGGAGCCATTAGCGACCGATAGCCTTGCGAACGCTGGCCTCCAGACTGCTCAGCTCTAGTGCGTGATCCAGGACCTTACCGTCGCGGCCGATCAGGAACAGATGAGGGAATGCCATTAGACCATAATAACTTGCTGCCGGTCCATCGGGCCCACCGCCAGCGTAGAGCTGGATTCCAGGAGCATTGACACTGCGAACTAATGCAACCGCGTCTGCCTGATTCTCGTCAATGTTAATACCCAGGATTTCGATAGCCTGACTGCCTAAATCCTGTTGTAATTTGCGCAGGCGGGCGAAGTCCTCAGGCACGGACTTACACCAACTCGCATAGTAATAAACCACCACGACCTTGCCGCGCAGGGAGGCGGCATTGTAATTCACGCCGTTGAGACTGATCACGGGGACGGTCAACTCCCAAGGCTTTCCCTCCAGGTCTAAACGGCGCAGAGCACCTTGAGCCTTGACCACGTTCGGATTGTCCGCAGGAAAGCTGCGGACCAGTTGTACGTAATAATTCTTGGCCTCGGCTTCTTTATTCTGCAACTCCAGATGCATAGCCACCTGCCAGAGCGCTTCCGCGGTTTCCAAGGCTTTCGGGTAAGTCTTCGCAAATTGGCTCAAACGTTCGACGTGGGCATTCTGCAGGGTCAGAATGTCCTCTGGTTTGGAAGCGAGTGAGGATTTGATGGCGTAGTCGGTGTTAATTTCGCGGAAGGCAACATACGCAGCCAAATCCGAGCCGGGTTCGCTGCGTTGCAGTTGCTGAGCCAGTGCCACCAAGCGATTCAGGGCCGTGCGGTCGCTTTGCGGACTGGCCTGAGCGGCGGAGCTGAGGGTATCGGCCAATTGCTTGACCCACAGCATGCGGTCGGCAGGTTCCCGCACCTTGGTCAGGATTGCCTCGATCACTTGTGCCCGTTCCAGGTAATAACGAACCAATGCAGGATTGGGGCCAGGAGCCGCTGACGCCGGATGCTTCTGATCGAGTTCAGCCAACTGTTTCAGAAGGACTTGCAGTTCATCAGGGACTTGGGTGGACGCTTGCTCATTCACGGAGGACTGGCCCGGCAAATCTACCAATTTCCACGCCTCCCCCACTAAGACCATTTCTCCCAGTTGGATCACGTCTTGCTTGCCCCCAGTCTCGACAATAATCAGGCTGCGGTAGATCATGAGCACGTCGCGCTTCATGCCGTACGCATCCGCAGGAATGCGGCCTGGAGAGGCGATGTCGAGGTGCAGCCAGCGGGTGTTGTCATTCAAGTGGGCCAGCGCCGTGCACAGGTTCTGGAATTTCTGCGGCGTGAGTTTTCGCAGTTCGCGAATGCGTTCCACTTCACGGGGAGGTAATCCTAACGCCTGCAAGTCCTGTTCTTTGACGAGCAAAGTCTGAAAAAGGCGATAATCCTTTGCCACGATGGCTTGAGTAGCCAATTGACTCAGCTCCTGAGGAGAAAGAGCAAGCCAATCGTCAATGAGCCCATCTTCATCCTGGTCCAGGCCAATTTTCATGCCCGCGCTGTGGAGCCACAGATAGCGGTCGGCCTTGCCGTTGAAGTTGGCATCTACCTCGCGATAGACTTCCACTCCGTCCTTGTAATAACACCATTGATCAGGATAACGGTCGCCATTGGTATCCATGTAGCGGCGTAGAGTGCGGCCTTGGGAGTCTCGAAGGAGCCAGCCGCTCGAACCTGGTTGGCTGCCCTGGACGAGCTCGACTTTGCACTGGGCGTATTCCTGAGGCGCAGGAGTAGAGATGGCCACCCCTTTCTGACGGGGCTGAAACGCCAGCATTTGTTCCACCGTGGGCGCCGCCCACAGCCAACCACTGGAGAACCAGCTGCCAAGAATCAGGCCACAACCGCTCAGCAGAGTCTGGCACAGCAGGCGTAGCCGCTTCATTAATCGTGCTCCTCGTGATCAATGCGCGAGTTTTCCGTTGAATCGGGCGACGTGTGGCATTTCTGCCACACTTCCGACTATGTGTCCATTCGATACATGGCGTAATATCGGCAAAATCGCTCGCTCAATTCCACAAAGTTCACTAGGCCAATGCCTGTCCCGCTTGGAAAAGAGGAGGTCAAAGAACCCGGCCAATCATCAGCCGAGGGGTTTCGTTTCCGTCGGCGTGGGCCTTAGTACAATGCTGAAAAGAGCTGAATTAGCCATCGTTTCAAAGGACTAGCCCCAAGGGAGCACGACATGCGCAGGCGAACCTTCTTAAAGCAGACGGCACTGTTTACGAGCTGGTCTGTGATGCGGGGAGCCGCGTTCACCTATGGCGCGAATGAGCGGTTGCGTGTCGGCGCCATCGGTATTGCGGGGCAAGGAACCGCGAACATTAACGGCGTGGTTGCTGCGGGCGGAGAAATCGTGGCCCTTTGCGACGTGCACGAGAGCCGCAAGGAGGTAGCCGCACTTCGGCAACGTTTCGCTGCGGCGCGGTTTTACGCCGATTTCCGTCACATGTTGGATAAAGAGAAACTCGACGCCGTGATTGTATCTACGCCCGATCACACGCATGCCCCTGCTACCTTGTTGGCCCTGAAGGCCGGTTGCCATGTCTATTGCGAAAAGCCTTTGACGCACACGGTGCACGAAGCGCGTCTGGTTGCCGAAACAGCAGCGCGAGAGAAGCGGGTAACGCAGATGGGCACACAGATTCACGCAGGCAGTAATTATCGCCGTGTAGTCGAGCTGATCCAGACAGGCACCCTTGGTGATGTGCGCGAGGTCCACGTGTGGTGTGCCCGCTCGTTTGGCGGAGTCGAGCGCCCCAAGGAAACACCGCCCGTGCCTGACGGTTTACACTGGGATTTGTGGCTGGGGCCAGCTCCGGTTCGTCCCTATCATCCGACCTATGTGCCGTTCTATTGGCGGCGCTGGTGGGATTTTGGCGGAGGAACCTTGGCGGACATGGGGTGCCATTACCTGGACCTGGTGTTTTGGGCACTCCAATTGCGCCACCCGACCGTGGTTGCGGCAGAAGGACCGAAACCCCATCCGGAATCAGCGGCGGTCTGGTTGATCGTGCACTATGAATTTCCAAGCCGCGGCAACGGGCCGCCCCTGCGCGTCACTTGGTACGATGGCGGCAAGCGCCCCAAACATTTCGAGGAACCCGGACTCTTGCCCAAATGGGGCGATGGCGTTTTGTTTGTCGGCACCAAAGGCATGCTCCTTGCCGATTATAGCAATCACCAGTTGCTGCCTGTTGAGCGCTTCGCTCAGGCACCCCGGCCTAAGCCGTTCATTCCTGAGTCTAAAGGTCATCATCGGGAATGGGTCGAGGCGTGTCGCGGCCAGGGACAACCGCTTTGCTCCTTCGATTATGCCGGGCCGCTCACTGAAACCGTACTGCTGGGTCTGGTGGCCTACCGCTTGGGTCGGCCCATTCACTGGGATGCTCCTAACTGCCGAGCTATTAATGACCCGGAAGCTGACCGCTTCCTGCGCAAAGAGTACCGCAAGGGTTGGCAGATTGCGTGAGCCTTGGCTCCACCGGCGATCCCTTTTGGAACCGTATTGCCGCCGTCAAACTGGCTCAGAGCGGGAGCTACTCTCGACAAAAATCTTGCTAAATGTATTTCGCCAATTAATTCGGCAAATGCACTATCTTGAGCATTGCGGATCCGCCTGGAACAACACTCCAGCGGGAAAAGAATCTGAGGAACGTGCGGGCGTGATTGCTTTCCTCCATTGCCATGCCGACAGCTTGTGTTCCCCACCTACCGAACTGCAGACAAACTCCTGCACGTTCATCAGCCAGGCGAGGCCGACCGTTGAAAACTGGCCGAAGTACCTTCTACAATCACCTGAAACAAGGAGTAGGCCACTGGTGAGCGACCATGCACCTGCCGGCTATTTCCGGATACATACAAGACCATGCCCCCATGAGTTCAATCGAAACCATAGAAATCTGGCTCAACGGCGAACGCACCACGACAACGTGTGGTCAAACCCTGGCGGCCCTGCTAACGCGACTGGAACTTGACCTAAAGCGAATTGCCGTCGAGGTGAACCAGGAACTGGTGCCCCGCGCGCGTTATGCGGAATACGTTTTGCAACCAGGCGACCGCGTAGAAATCGTCACTCTGGTGGGCGGTGGCGAATTGAGCGAACCGCAAGACCAGCCCCTGGTGCTCGGTAAGTTCCGCTTTCGCAGTCGGCTAATTCTCGGCTCGGGGAAATATCCCAGTTTCGAGATCATGCAGCAGTGCCATGAAGCCAGCGGCTGTGAGATCGTCACGGTGGCAGTTCGCCGCGAACGCCTGTTGGATAAGCACGGGCGGAATATTTTGGACTTCATCGATCCGCAAAGATATACCATCCTTCCCAACACTGCAGGATGCTACACGGCTGAAGACGCAATCCGCCACGCCCGTCTGGGCCGCGAAATCCTGCAGGGTTATGGCAATCGCGGTGCGGATTGGGTTAAGCTCGAAGTGCTGGGCGATCCGAAAACCTTGCTGCCGGATCCCATCGCGACGCTTCAAGCCACGGAACGCTTGGTAGCCGAGGGTTTCCAGGTACTGGTATACACGACGGACGATCCAGTCCTGGCCCGCCGTCTCCAACAGGCTGGAGCTACCAGCGTCATGCCCGCGGGGAGTCCCATTGGCAGTGGTCAAGGCATTCTAAATCCCAATAATATCCGCATCATCCTCGAATACCTCAAGGCAGACGACCCCAACTATCCAGTGATCGTGGATGCCGGCGTGGGCACGGCCAGCGACGTAACTGTGGCGATGGAGCTGGGCTGCGATGGTGTCTTGCTCAACACGGGCGTGGCCCAGGCCAAAGACCCGGTGCGCATGGCTTGGGCGATGCGCTGGGCCTGGCAGGCAGGACGCCACGCTTACCTTGCCGGCAGGATTCCGAAGAAACTCTATGCCTCTGCTTCCAGTCCACTGGAAGGTTTGATTGAACCCGTCGGCCAAAAGCCCCCAAACGCCCGTTAGTACCAACCCCGCCCATACTGTGCGCCGACAGGCACTTGTCATTGGCATATTTGTCCCTCGGAGAGGCTCATGAAAGCAAAAAAGAAAGTCGCGGCCATCGTTACCGAATATCGCCATAATTCCCATGCGGATGTTATCGTGGGCAAGATCCTTGAAGGCTTCGACCACCGAGGCAATGGTTTTCCCGACTTGGAACTGGTGACCATGTACGTGGACCAGTTCCCCAAGAACGACATGAGTCGCGACTTGGCTAAGAAGCACGGTTTTCACTTGTGCAAAACGATTGAGGAGGCACTCACTCTGGGCGGCAATAAATTGGTCGTTGAGGGGGTTCTGTTGATTGGCGAACATGGCAACTATCCGTTTAACGAAAAGGGCCAACACTTATACCCGCGGCGGCGATTTTTTGAAGCAACCATTGCCGCCTTCGACCGCTGCCAACAGGTGGTGCCCGTGTTCAATGACAAACACTTGGCCGCCACCTGGGAGGATGCCCACTGGATGTATGAGCAGGCGCGTAAACGAATGATTCCGTTTATGGCAGGTTCGTCCTTGCCGGTGACCTGGCGCAAACCGCCTTTGACTTTGCCCCGCGGTTGCGAGTTGGAATCCGTAGTCGCCCTGGGTTATGGGCCGTTCGAATCCTACGGATTTCACATGTTGGAAATGATGCAGTGTATGGTCGAGCGCCGCAAAGGCTTCGAGACCGGGGTTCGGTCTGTGACCTGTCTGACCGGCCCGGCGATGTGGCAACCCTTCGACCAGGGCCTCTTTCCGCAGGCCCTGGTAGATGTGGGGATAGAACTGATTCCCAGCCACTCGAAAGGCGATTATCGGAAAGCGGTGGCGGGGAATCCTGAAGGAGGTCTCTTCCTCGTGGAATACCGCGATGGTCTACGCGCTGCCGCCATATTGATGAACGGCTTCGCGTATGAAGGTTTTTCCGGCGCGTTTGTGTTTGTCTGTAAACTCCGCGGCCAGGATAAACCACTGGCCTCACACTTTTATCTGGAGAATCGCCGACCCTTCGGTCATTTCGCATATCAACTGAAAGCTATCGAGCACATGATTCACACGGGGCATCCTGCATATCCTGTCGAGCGCACCCTGCTGACGACTGGCATTCTGGATGCAGTCATGACCAGCCGTTTTGAAAAGAACAAACGCATCGAAACCCCCTACCTGGCCATCCGTTATACACCCACCGACTGGCCCCACGCTCCCGATCCGGCTCCCCCTCCGCACGACTAAACTCATCCCCAGGAACTAGCCTGCCTAAACAACTCCCAATGCACTGCAACAACCACGATCCTGCGCTATCATGCTGTCGCTTGGGTTGAAGCAGGAACATATACCGAGTATACGTTTTTATCATCTGCATTCATGAGACACGAACAACTGCGCAGTGTCATGCTCTCTAATCGCTGCGACCGAGATGATGCAGTGCAAGACGACTGGCCTGTCTAGCGTCAAGTTAATCTCGTAGCCCCGCTCAAGGCGGCGACCGACACGATGCAGTTCGAGACGGTTGGACAGCACGACGGTCCCAAACCGGAGAACGTGCCAAAGGCACACGCGTTGCCTTCCCGCTGCTCAATACGGCCTCACCAAGATAGACTGCAGATCTAACGATTCACACTCGGAGACCAAACAAAGAGAGGGAGTCACCTCAGCAACCGCTGCCAGAACTGAAACCGCAGATCCTGCGAATGTGGCCAGATGAAGCGACGCGCTGAACAGGATGACATCGCGGTCTTCAGGTGATGCCGTATTACTATACAAGTTCTCGCACCCCCACAATTACCGCAGTTGCCCGCCACGTCGTTCGCTAAAGAGCCATTCCCCATTATTCTGACCTGGGGATCGCCAACCTTGAGAAACAGAATTCGGATCATGGCTCACAGCCGTCGGCAGCTCTACGAAATCGGCAGGCACGGCGATTCGCGATTTCGGTTTCCTCTGGCCACTTTTCAGAGGACAAGACGATGGTGACCTGGATCGTCTGGGAAAGCGATTGCGGTGGATACCCGATAGGCTTGAGAGCATCCCAGTAATGGTACTGACCGTTCGCGAAGGGCTACTGATGTTGCTGGTAGTTGACCATGAGCGATAGATCGGGATTAGCTCAGTCGAGCAAGGGTCTAGGTCGTGGCTGGGGTTAAGATTATGACACTGACAAAAGGCAGCGGTTTTCAGGTTTAGGACACCTTTCGTCGTGAGGACTCACAGAATGTCAACTGGTTGCGATTTGTCGGCTGAAACACAAGGAGGCAGATCCATAGGTCCTCCACGGAACCTTTGAGCAGCGTTGGAGGCGAATGTGGCCACTGCCTATGGGCTAAGAGTGTTTCTTCATCAAGAACTTTTCGACAAGGCTGGGATTGCCTGACGATACGCTGCAAGACCGCAAGAGGCGTGATGTCTGCTCATTAAACGACCTTTGGGGACAAGGAATTAAACACCTACAGGTGCCCATACTAACCACTCCTGTGACGAAGCTACGATATCGAGGGTTATTAGTAGCGGATAAGCGCTGATGTGATTCGAACAGTGGAGGAATCATGACATGGCTTCAGGAGACCATTTAGTAGTTCCATATGGCTGTTACACGCATCACGGCATCGACATCGGCGACGGTACCGTAGTGACTCTGAGTAAAGAACGGAACGGTGTTGTGCGCATTCGTTACACGGATTTTTGCGATGGTCGAGCCGTATTTGTTCGCGAATACGATAAATGCTATCGGCCGAACACCGTGGTTTCGCGAGCTTTGAGATGCGTGGGGCGGAAAGGTTATCATCTGCTTTACCGCAACTGTGAGCATTTCGCTACCTGGTGCAAGACAGGCCGCTTCGAGAGTGCTCAAGTGCGTACAGTGATGCGGCGTCTGGTGGCCGTCAAGACTAAGCTGGCTGTAAAGACAGCAACAAAAGTGTTGGCCAAGAATACCAGTAAGCTGATAGTAAAACGAGCTGCGCGTGTGGCCACGCCCAGTCTGATCGCTGCGGACATCGTTCAACTAGGTGTGGAAATAGCCGCCTGTAATTCGGGGATCCATCCTGGCAGAGCGGCATTATTGGGCCGCGGAGCAGGGCTGATTACTTCGGTCGGAATTGGTGCAGCCGTGGGAGGCCTATTTGGTGGTATAGTGGCAGGAGCGGTTTGGACGATCGGTGAACTGTTGGGCGAACTAATCTGCAGCTAGTTCACTAACAACAACGCTATCGGACGCAAAATACCTTAGCTTCCTGAGAGAAAGGAGGACAAAGCCATGCTAGGTGCTATTGCGGGTGATGTTATCGGCTCCGTTCACGAGTGGAGCCGCACTAAGATCAAGAACTTCCCACTCTTCGTGCCCATGAGCCGCTTCACCGATGACACCGTTCTGACCCTGGCGGTTGCCGACCATTTTCCGTCGGGCCGCGATTACGTTGAGCTGTTTCACGAGTATTACCAATCTTATCCCCGTGCTGGTTTTGCTGGCTGGTTCCGCGAGTGGGCCAAGAGGCGCTTGCGGGAACCTTAGAATAGTTTCGGCAACGGCTCTGCCATGCGGGTTAGCCCCGTGGCCTATGTCTGCGACACACTAGAAGAGGTCTTAGTTCGGGCCCGCGAAAGTGCGGAGGTGACTCATAACCATCGGGAAGGTATCAAGGGAGCTCAAGCCACGGCCGCCGCTATTTTCCTGGCGCGTTCCGGCTGGGAAAAATCAGATATTAAGGCATATATCGAGCGCGAATTTTCGTACAATCTGTCGCAGCGGTTGGAGGATATTCGCCCAAAGTATGAGTTTGACGTAACGTGCCAAGGGACAGTGCCGCCCGCTATCATTGCCTTCCTCGAGGCCGAAGATTTTGAGGATGCGATTCGCAATGCTATTTCGTTAGGTGGCGACGCGGATACGCTAGCTTGCATTACAGGTAGCGTTGCCGAAGCTTATTATGGCGGCGTGCCCGAGCACATTGCGTCGGAGACACTAGACCGGTTGGACGAGCCTCTGCGTAAAGTCGTACACCAGTTTCGAGAAAAGTTCGTCCTCAGCCGACTGCGCTCCAACCGAAACCCGGCGATGACTTAGCACTAGGGGAGAGTCCGATTTTCAAGCGGCGACCTTTCCTTGGCAAGCCGTTAATCTGAAGTTTTCTCCGCTCATAACACCTTATCTTCTCACTCACATACTTTATCACTTCGCTCACATACTGTCGCTCCCCCATTTCGCCCCTGAGAATTTGCCCCCTCAAACGTGCACCTGCTCGATGTAGTGTTGAACTTCGAGGTGCATTAGTCCCACCCCGAACTAGGCCCCCAATATGTGTTTGAACTATCAGCGACTCCACGCGATCCACACAATGGACTCCCATCACTTTGCTAAGGTCTTCGTGATTACGTGAGTGGTTTAGCTGGATGCCACACGAAACGCTAGGACGCTCCTCATCCGCTAAGTTAGCAGGAATACGCCACACGCCGGACCGATTTCCGTTGCGCCCTGACTATCTTCTAACAGGCACCACTAACCCTCTACGTATGTTCCATGCTAGCACAGCCTGGACCATCGCGCCGCCTCAGAAGAGGTCGTAACAACGACATAGTCTATTGAACGCATGACCGGCATGCACCGGTTGCACAATCAAACTGTTTCTAGCCGCTTCTTAGAAAGCAGTTTTTCCCACCAAAAGATTTTTTTTGTTCTTGCTCTTGACACTCGACGGACTTTTTGCTGATGGTGCAATAAGCGGGTCTAACTCGCATTCATTTCCAAGTCACATCGAACCAGCCGACCTAACAGAAAGGAGGGAGCACCAAGTTCTTCGTGAAGCAAGGTTCTCTCTGTCGAGAGTAATACTGCGCTCTTGGTTGGAACGCTGGTTCGGCCGATTCGGCCGCATCCTGGTAAATCAGCGTTCGCCACGTCGTAGCACCTCGTCGAGCCGTCTGCGCTTCGAGCAATTGGAAGACCGTTCCATGCCGAGTCTGACCGTCAGCCTCCCCGACCTGTTGGAGTTCCGCGAAGGCGAATTCGTGTACGTGTATCCCAACGTCAACCACACGCCCGAATGTTCTAGCCGCTCCCTGACGTTTTCCGCCACGGGCTTACCCGATGGCCTTAGCCTCGACCCGCACACCGGCTTGATCAGTGGCGTGCCTCCCCACGGCTTGGCCAATCGCACCTTCTCCACCCGCGATTACACCATCACCCTGACCGCCACCGATGGCTTGGACACCGTTTCCGCTTCGACGACCTTACATATCTATGA
>JANWVZ010000084.1 GCA_025056555.1 Gemmatales bacterium
GCGAGACGTTTCGTGTGCTGCGGGATAAGGAACTGCGGCGGTATGGGGAATATCGCACACGGCGACTGGTGCTGGAAGCGTGGGCGCGTCTGACCGCGGCGGGTATGCTGCGCCGCGGCCCGTAACCTCGGCCGGGCGGGTGTCTGAGGCACTCGTACCGCCGGTGCCGCGTCAGGGGAGCGACCGCCAACGGTATCGCTTGGGAGGTTTTTTTGGGCTGGGCCGCGCGTCCGGCCTTCGGGTGAAAAGCGGGGCTTGGCTTTCCTGAGGAAGGTGACCATGCAAAGCATCTTCGACCTGCATCAGGCAGTGATGGATGATTACGCCAGTTTCGTGCGTTCGTTCATTCACATCGCCGATGAGCGGCTGCGACGATTTGTCGAGGCGAAGGTCAACGAGGAAAGGCAATTCTGGCCGGAACCGCTGTTGCAGTTGTCGCCGGCGTACCAGCGGGACGCCACGGTCGAAGAATTGGCGCAGCGGGGGCTGTTGCACGCGGAAACGGCGCGGATCTTCCGCCGCAGTGATGGCAGCAGTTATCGGCTGTATAAGCATCAGGTGGAAGCGATTACTCGGGCGCTCCAGGGGGAGAGTTTTGTGCTGACGTCGGGAACCGGTTCGGGCAAAACCTGGTGCTATCTGATCCCGATTCTCGACGCGGTGTTGCGACGGGAGAACGTCTCGGGGCCGATGGCGTTTCTGGTTTATCCGATGAATGCCCTGGTCAACTCGCAGTACGCCACTCTGGTGGAATTGCAGAAGCGGTATGAGGAACAAAGCGGCAGAAGGTTCCCCGTGAGTTTTGTTCGCTACACAGGAGATACGCCGCAGGATGAGCGGGAAAACTTCCGCCGTCAACCGCCGCACCTGATCCTGACCAATTATGTGATGGGCGAACTGATTCTGGTGCGTCCCGAGGATCGTCGGCTGCTGGAGGTGACGGCGAAGGAGGTGCCGTTTTTCCTGGTCTTCGACGAATTACACACGTATCGAGGACGGCAAGGTGCGGACGTAGCGATGCTGGTGAGGCGGTGGAAAGCGCGGTTGGGGCGCGAACAGGTGGTGCACATCGGGACCAGTGCGACGCTGGTAGCGCACCCTGGGGCGACGCGGGAGGAGCGTCGGCGTGTGGTGGCGCAGTTTGCCAGCCGATTCTTCGGTACCCCGATCACTGCGGCGCAGGTGATTGAAGAAACGCTGGAGCCCTCTACGCAAGGCGGACCACCGAGCCCGGAGGAACTGCGGGCCGCTCTGGGCCAACCCTTGCCGCAGCCATTCGCCGAGCTGCGGCAGCATCCCTTAGCGCGCTGGTTGGAATATGCCTTGGGGCTGGAGCCTGAATCCGACGGGAACTATCGCCGACGGCATCCGCGTCCGTTGTCGGAAGTGGCGCAGGAGTTAGCCGAGATCACCCACGAGCCGCTGGACAGATGCCAGGAGTTGTTGTGGGATTTGCTGAAGCAGGCGACCAGGAGTCGTCGCGCCGGGGAAGAACCGCTGTTCGCCTTCAAACTGCATCAGTTCATTTCGCAAGGTCGGCCTGTGTTCGCCACCCTGGAGCCACCGCAGATACGCCAATTCTCCAGTGAAGGTCAACCGCTGGACGGCAAGCCGGTGTTTCCGCTGAGTTTTTGTCGCTATTGTGGTCAGGATTACTATCGCGTGGTGCGGTTGGCCGACGGGACGTTTCAGCCTTACGGGGAAGGGGAGGAACTCAGCGACGAGGACGGCCAGTACGGTTACGTGACGTTCCAGGAGGATTGGGACGAGCGGCAGATTCCGGACGACTGGCGCGATGAGCGCGAGCAGATACGACCTCTCTGGCGGGCGCGAGTGCCTCAGGCGGTTTGGGTGCAGGCGGACGGCAGCTTCCGTGAAGAAGAGGCCCCCGGACGTCAGAAGGCCTGGTGGCAGGCACGGCGGGTGTGGCTATGTCTGCGCTGTGGGGAATACTACACGGAGCGGGACTCGGAACATCGGGCGCTGGTGCGGTTATCCAGCGAAGGACGGACCTCCGCCACGACCATCCTGGCTACTTCAGTGTTGCGGCATGCGGCGCGGAGCGGCACCATTCGCGATAAACTTCTGACCTTTACCGACAGCCGACAGGATGCTTCTTTGCAGGCCGGTCATTTCAACGATTTTGTGCATCAGGCAGTGTTGCGGTCGGGCTTATATGAGGCGTTGAAGGCCAATGGACGGCTGCGCTTCGACAGTGTGGCCGCGGAAACTGTGCGCCGCCTGGGCTTGAAACTCGCCGACATCGCCAGGGAACCGCGATTGGAAGAGCAATCCTCCGCCGCCCAGGAAACCTGGCAGACGTTTACCGAGTTGACCGAATACCGCCTGTATCAGGAAATCGGTCGCGGGGCTTCTTACATTCACCCCAATCTGGAAAGCCTGGGATTGCTCCGCATCGAGTACGCCGGGTTGCCGGAAATGTGTGCCCGTGACGAACTCTGGAGCGAGGTGCCCGTGCTCAGCGACGGTTCACCGGACCGGCGCCTGGAAGTGGTGCGGAACGTGCTTGACTATTTCCGCAAACGTCTGGCGATTGACGTGGCTACGCTGAAGCGAGATTATCTGGAAAAACTGCGGCGGCGGGCCCTGGAGATGCTCAACGAATTTTGGGGCCTGGACGCGGAGACCGAGTTGCTGCGGGAAGCGGCGGCATTTGTACGGGGTAGTGATCTCGGCCGATTGGCCTCGAATTTCAGCCGCGTCTGTCGCCTGACCGCGCGCTCACATCTGGGGCGTTATCTGCTGGAGGAACTCGCGCCCCCTCATTACGAACCATTCCTGGCGGCCTTACTCAATCTGCTGGTGCGGCAAGGATTGATGGTGTGCAGCAGTGCTGGCCCGAAAAGCGAGTATTATCAGGTCAGTGCCGCACGCATGGTCTGGTGTCTGGGAGAGGGGCAACCCCCGCTTCCCGATCCCTGGGAGCTCCGCGCCGGTGCGTCGGCCAACCGGCAGAACCGCGGGAATGCCTTCTTCCGGAGTTTCTACCAGCATGCGGCCCAGGAACTGGCGGCCCTGGAATGCCGTGAACATACGGCGCAGGTGGTGGATCTGGGTGCCCGCGAGGAACGGGAACGACGCTTTCGCTGGCTGCCTCAGGATGTCAAGCTCGTCCGTGTCGCCCGACGCTTGCCCTACCTGGTGTGTTCGCCCACCATGGAACTGGGCATAGACATTGCCGACCTGGACATTGTGCACCTGCGCAACGTTCCCCCGACGCCAGCCAACTACGCGCAGCGCAGTGGTCGCACAGGTCGCCAGGGTCAGCCGGGGCTGATCCTGACCTATTGCAGCGCGGGAAGTAGTCACGACCAGTATTTTTTCCATCACCGTGTCGAAATGGTGGCAGGGGCAGTGCGTGCTCCGCAGCTCGACCTGGGCAACGAAGCGCTGGTCCGCTCGCATGTGCAGGCGGAATGGTTGGCTCAGACCGGGGTCTCGTTGCATAACTCCATCGGCGACGTCCTGAACACGGAACAGTTCCCGCAATTACCCATGCGCGACAACCTGGCGGAGCAAATCCACCTCGGTCCCAAGGCCCAGGGTCTGTTGCGGCAGCGCCTGCAACAGATTCTCGAGTATGACCTGGCCACTTTGCGGGAGACCGACTGGTTCAGTGAGGACTGGATCGAGCGGGTGATCGAGGAGGCGCCCCAGAAACTGGACGAGGCCTTCGAACGCTGGCGGGAACTCTATCGCATCGCCACCGACCAGTTCCGCCGCGCTTCGGAGCAGCTGATGTCTGCCCGCACGACGGAAGAGCAGCAACGTGCACGGCGGTCGCAGGAAGAAGCGATGCGGCAACGGAATCTGCTGCTGCAAGTGGAGGTGGCTCGGGAAGAGAGCGACTTTTATCCTTATCGCTACTTGGCTACGGAGGGATTTCTGCCCGGCTATAACTTTCCGGCCCTGCCGGTGCGGGCTTGGGTGCCTCGTGGTCAAGGCGAATTCATTGCCCGACCGCGCGCCTTGGCCATCTCCGAGTTCGGTCCCCACAACATCGTTTACCATGAAGGCGCCAAGTGGCAGGTGCGCCGCTTTATTCTGACCCCGGGCGGATTAGAACAACGCCGCCTGCAACTCAAAGTGTGCCGTCAATGCGGGGCATTCAGTGACCGCAAACTACACGATTACGAACTCTGTCCCGTTTGCCAGGTTCTTTTCGATGGAACGAACAGTGAAATCCTCTCCCTGATAGAATTGCCCAACGTCAAGCTGCAAAGGCGCGAACGGATCACCTGCCAGGAAGAAGAACGGCGACGTCTGGGCTATCGGCTGGAGGTCGTCTATCAGTTCGCCCCTGGGGAGTCCGGGCCGCGACTTCGCCAGGCTGACGTCCTGGTCAGAGGAGAGGTATTGTTCCACATTCTGTACGCTCCCACGGCCACGCTCTTCCATATTAACCATGGCTGGCGCGGCGGGAGCGGGCAATTCCTCATCGAGTTGCAAAGTGGTGAACTGCTGACTGAAAACCAGTTCTATGAACAACAGCGCCGTACCGCGTCTTCGGGACAAAGCGCTATCGGCCAATCCTCTGCGAATTATCAACGCAGTGCCCTGGGGGTGCGGGAAACCCAGAACATTCTGTTGGTTCGTCCGGCTACGGAGAGCTTTCTCCGCGACGTGCGGCTTCAAGCCACCTGGCAATACGCCTGGAAACGCGCCATGGAGCAACTGTTTCAGCTGGAGGACCGCGAGTTAGGCGTAGCCCGCGTGGGCAAAGACGACCAGCGCGCCTTGCTCTTCTATGAAGCTGCCGAAGGCGGTCTCGGTGTTTTGCGCCGAATCCTTACCGAGCCGCAAACCTTTAACAATCTGGCGGAAGAGGCGCTGCGGATTTGTCATTTCGACCTGCAGGGCAACGACCTCAAGCCGGCGTGCGGGCGGGCTTGCTATGAGTGCCTGCTCAGCTATGGCAATCAGCTGGACGCCCGCTTGCTCGACCGTCATCTGGTCAGGGACATTTTAGTCCAATTGCGTTCCTGTCAGCTGGCCCTCCATATTCAGGGACGCACTCCAGAACAGCAGTTGGACTATCTCCGCCAACGCTGTCAATCGGAGTTCGAGCGGCAATTCCTGGATTTCCTGACGACGGGGAATTATCGGCTTCCCGATGAGGCCCAGAAATCACTCGTCGCGCCCCGTTGCATCGCCGATTTCTTCTACGCGCCTAACGTTCTGGTCTTTTGCGATGGTCCGCCACACGACCATCCCGAGCAGCAACGCCTCGATCACAAACTTCGCACCGAACTGGTGGAACGGGGTTATCGCGTGGTCGTCATCACCCATCGTGCGGATTTGGCATCGCAAATTGAGCGTTATCCGGAAGTATTTCGCGGCTCCGCCTGAACCACACTCAGCCCCATAACCGCCCTGAGCCGCACTACGCTCACGGCAACCTGACCAGTCCGACCAGCGCCAACTTCGACCAATGGGCGCAGCAGGATTCGAACCTGCGACCTCATCCTTATCAGGGATGCGCTCTGACCAACTGAGCTATGCGCCCCTGGCAGTGGCGGAAATCGCACTACTATTGTAGCCGACGCTCCAAGAGGCCGTCAACTCAGCGACGGGCAGCACGTTTTCGGCAGTCCTGCCTCCGCGGAGTGCGCTACGGGCTAAACTGCTTAATCGCCTGTGCTTTGTCCATACAATAGCATCCGCAGGATGAACGCCACGAGGGATGGCGAAGTCCCCCGGCGTGTTGGCCAGCATCACGAAACCTCCGCGCCAGGGGGTAATTCACTCCACAGGCATAAACGCGCCTGACCGGCGACAACTTCACCAGGCTGCAGGTGGATACGAGGAACCAGCATGCGCAAGATTCGCATTGGCCATGTGGAAGAGACAGTCGTGGAGCGGTCGGATTATCCGCCCGAGCGAATTCGGCAGATTCTCGGCCAGGAGACTATTGCGGTTCTGGGTTACGGCGTCCAGGGACGCGGTCAGTCCCTGAATATGCGCGATAATGGACTGCGCGTCATCATCGGGTTGCGCGAACGCGGCGGCCGAAGCTGGGACCTGGCACTTCAGGACGGTTGGGTGCCAGGCCAGACCCTGCTTTCCCTGGAAGAGGCGGCACGACGCGGCACGATCATTCTTTACCTGCTCTCCGATGCGGGTCAGAAAGAGCAATGGCCGCTAATTCGGCCTCATCTGACTACGGGGAAAGCGCTGTACTTTTCCCACGGCTTCAGCATCGTGTATAAGGATCAGACCGGCGTAGTGCCGCCGCCAGACATTGACGTGATCCTGATCGCGCCGAAAGGTTCGGGCACGACCGTGCGTCGCCATTTCCTGGAAGGGAAAGGCATTAACGCCAGCTACGCGGTCTATCAGGATGCCACGGGGCGCGCCTTAGATCGCTGTCTGGCCCTGGGCATTGCCATCGGTTCGGGCCACCTGTTTGAGACCACGTTCGAGAAGGAAGTATATAGCGACCTGACGGGCGAGCGGGGCGTACTCATGGGCGCGATTTATGGCTTATGGCTGGCACAATACGAAGTACTTCGCGAACATGGCCATTCCCCGATTGAGGCGTTTAACGAAACCGTCGAAGAGGCAACGCAGAGCCTCTATCCGCTCATCGGCGAAAACGGGATGGATTGGATGTACGCCAACTGTTCGACCACGGCGCAACGCGGCGCGTTGGACTGGTATCGGCGTTTCCGCGACGCGGTCAAACCGCTTTTCGAGGAACTGTATCAGAAAGTCGCGAGCGGCGAGGAAACCCGTCGCGTGTTGGAGATGAACAGCCGACCCGATTACCGCGAACAGTTGGAACGCGAATTGCGCGAAATTCGCGAGAGCGAAATGTGGCAAGCGGGGGCCATCGTCCGTTCATTACGCCCCGAGCGCCAGGCCAAGCCATCTTCCTAGCGGGTCAATCGTCCGCATGCCGAGAGTACACCCATCGGCCCAGACGGAAGGCGCCGACCTGAGAAACCTGCCCACAGCAATGCCAAGGAGTCGCAGGTGGCCAGCGCGGTAACCCAGCAGAAGGTCAGCTTACCGACACTATCCGGCGCCAGCGCGGACCATGCCACCCCGACCCCGGTGCACATCGTTCCAGGTCAAACCATTCCTTACGACCTGTTCCTGGACTGCGTACACTGCGGCTTATGTACCTCGGCTTGTCCAACGTTTCTGGAACTCGGCACGGAGATGGACAGTCCCCGCGGACGGATTTATCTGATGCGGGGCGTTGTGGACGGTCGTATTCCCCTCGACCAGCATGTGCGCCGTCATCTTGACCTGTGCCTCGATTGTCGGGCATGCGAATCGGCGTGTCCTTCAGGCGTGCAATACGGCCGACTCATCGAGCCGTTCCGCACCGATCTGCAACGGCTGGGCTTGCAGGCACGCCTTCCTCGGTGGTTAGAACTCCTGCTGTTTCAACTTTTTCCGCGGCCCCAGTGGACTTGGTGGTCGTTGTACCCCGTGCGTGGGCTGCAGCGTGTTTTCGGACTCGATTGGTGGAAACCGCTCGCATCCTGGTTGCCCTTACAGTTACGTCACATGTTGGCGCTACTGCCTCCCCTGCCGCGACGGTATTATCGGTTTCCCGAACAGGTTCGAGCTCATGGGGAACGCCGAGCTCGCGTGGCCGTCTTTCTCGGTTGCGTCAACCATGTCTTCTTTCCTCACGTCAACGAGGCGACAGTGCGGTTACTACAGTTTCAGGGATGCGACGTGTTGGTGCCTAAGAATCAGGTCTGCTGCGGGGCATTGCATTATCATGCAGGCCGTATCCAAGCCGCGCAGCAGCTGGCCCAACTCAATTTGCGAGCTTTCCCCTCCGAGATAGATGCGATTGTTGTCAATGTCGCCGGTTGTGGCAGCACGCTCAAGGATTACGGTCACCTTCTGGCTGATACTCCCTACGCCGAGCAAGGGCGTGCCTTGGCAGCCAAGGTCAAAGACGTCCATGAGTTTCTGGCCACGCTGGATTTCTACCCGCCTGGATTCGGCCTGCCTATCCGCGCGACCTATCATGACGCCTGCCACCTGTGCCACGCTCAGCAAATCCGCCAGCAACCCCGACGGCTGTTGCAACAAATTCCGGAACTTTCTCTAGTGCCACTCCAGGAAAGCGAGGTGTGCTGCGGAGCGGCGGGCAGTTACAATCTGACGCAGCCGGAGATGGCCGACCGACTTGGTCAGCGGAAAGCAGGGCACATTCTTCAGGCCGACGTGCAAGCAGTGTTTACGGCCAATGCGGGGTGCCTGTTACAGATTCGTCGGCACCTTCGAGAGCACGCTCCCCACATTTGGGTCGCCCATCCCGTCGAAGCGCTCTGGGCCGCCTGTAACGGTCACATTCCCTATCGCGGCATTCCCGTCAGTGTGCCAGACTAAGAATCCCCCAAACCTGGGCGCCAAAGAACCAAAGTTGCCCGACAAATCAAACCAGCCAGCCACACGCCAGTAATGGGTAAATGGCTCTTAGAGAAAGGAGTTGAGGAAAATCACGGCTCCGAACCAGGATTGGTGTTGTTACTCAGATGCACACGATCGTATCTATTATCTCCAGCCTACTCGGCACTTATGCGTGTCATCTGCGGTTTCGGTAGTTGCCGCGGGCTAAGGGAGAAGAAACCGACCCATTCGTTGCCGCACCGACACCAGGCTCAGAGAAATAAACCGCAGATTACGCCGATGAACACGGAGGAACGACTAGTCCAATTGCAACGGAGGCACGATTTCCTCAGGCAGGTCGCAACGGCCGGCGCAGGAATCACGGTGCCAGGCGTGGGTTTTATGATCGGACCATGTCAATGGGTCAAGCGAGGCTGCGCACGAGCGAATAGAGTTGACTACCGCGGATTATCCCCGCTAGGCTGTGTTATCTGCGTTTCGTTTGATACCGAGAAGTCTCTGAGGCGCAATAGGAGCGCAAGTTTCGCCAGGCAATGCGTTCCTATGATGAGCAAGGGAAACGCTTGGGACTCGCCCATTCCTGGCTCTATGCGGGCTTTATATAAAACGGACTCACAGGGAATCTCAGCCATCATACCTGGGAGGCGTCGGGATGTCGGAAACACTCAAACGGGGCCAAAGTGGCCCTCCCGCGATTAGCGCCTTGTTAGCGAAATACCTGAGTCGGCTGCGGACGGAAGCGGCGTTACACGGCTTATGGGAGAACCTGCCTTCCAGCGAAGTTGAGCCATATCAGCCTGCCGAGGTGAACGTCCTGGAATCTCGCACCGCTCTGGAAGAAGCGTTGGCGGCAGCGCATTGGCTACTCGACGATCCCACCCAACGCACCCAATTTCAAGTGCGTCCTATGCGGCACGTTCCCGATTGGGCGAATCTGATTCGCCGGGTTGAGCCTGTGCCGTTCGTCCCTTTCGCCCTGGGCTATTTCCCCCAATTGGTGCGCGACGTGCACCAGGTCTGGCAGACCGACCCCACTCAATGGAAGCCTCCTCAAGCCGGCACGACCTATAGCGGCCTCTGGGAATGGGGGGAACTGATGCTGGCACAAATGCGGCCCGCTGAGGCACTCTTCGCAGTGGCCGTACTGCGGCTACTCGGCCAGACACGGGAAGCCCGTCAACTCTTGCGTGCTATCAAGGGACAGGCTCCTGCCTCTTGGCACTTGTTGCTCTTGAACGAAGACGCGGCCCTGGCTTGGCACGAAGGCGACTTCACCACCGCAGCAACCATCCTGCAATCTGCGAACAGCGAGGCTCCCCCCATTTGCTTCAATCGCGGCCTGAATCAACTTTTGCAGGGAAAGCCTCTTCTGGCTCGGGAGCAACTGGCCCGTGCGGCAGCGCAACTACCCGAAACGTCAGCCTGGCATCACCTCGCGCAGATGTATCGCCTCCTGGCCGAGCGATAATCGGTTCCAGGCACCGTGCTGAGGCCGATTCGGGCCCACGATTCTTCACCAGTAAAATTTCCCGCGCCCTGGTGAAATCCCAGTAGCTGGCGAGTATTGTGTGAGGTTGTCGCAGCGTCGGTAAGAGCCGCTCTTCCCACCACGGCCTGGAAACTATGAGATAACTCTCCAGCGGATGCTCAAGCCAATCCTGAGCGTCGTGGACCTCGCGCAGATTGGCTACACGGCGTTGGACATAAAAAACAATACTTGGCTGAAACCACCCGTAACAGGCCACGCGAATTTCCGGTTCGCTCTGCGTTTGTCGAATGGCTTCCCCAAAGCGATGAGCGATTTTCGCCGAATGGACTAAAGTCGGCCCATAAGCCGCCCCGACTGCCACAAAACCAACGCCACTGACAAGACAGCTACCTGCTACGGCGAGATAACGTCCGCGGTGCCAAGCCCAGGCCGCCAGTGTCGCACCGAGGACAGGTATCAATCCTAACCAGCTGAGCCGCGCCAAGTCGGGAATTGTCCTGCCTTCAAGTACCGGCACGAAAATCACGCCACTCGCCACCAGGATACCCACGCTCACGCCCACTCCGATCAGCCCCCAAACGGCCAGCGTTGTTGCGATCATCCAGCCGGGGGCTTCCGTTTGCTTAGTCATCCAGGCGACCAACCACATACTGGTCACCAAAGCCAACGCGGGATAAATCGGGGCGACGTAATTCGGCAACTTGGTCTGTGCGAGCGAGAAAAATATCAGCCAGGTCGCACACCAGCAAGCCAGGAAACGCAGTGCGCTCGCTGGATGCCGCGTCGTTCCCGAACTCGACGATTCGCTGGCAGCACGCTTCTGGCTGCGTTGCCGATACCACTGCACCAGCATCCCCGTCAGCGCCACCACCAACCACGCCGACCACGGCGCGAAGCCGATCAGAAGTCCGAGCGGATGATACCAGATACCGCCGCGGTGACCTTCCAGCGGAGTGGTGAACCGTTCCACGTGATGCCGACCGAAAAAGCCAACTAACCACTCGCCTTTTGTTGCCACTCCCACGGCAATGTACCACGGCAGCGTTACGACCAGCCAAAGGACGATACCCCAAACCAGCCAGCGATTCCATAACAGCGACAATTTCCGTTCCCAGATGAGAAACAAACCCACGGCGGTCATGGGCAAGAGTATTCCGACCAAGCCTTTGGTCAGCGTCGCCAATCCCGTAAACAGGCCGAACCAGGCAAGCCAGCTCGGACGAGCGTGCGCGATACCTAGCCAAGCGCTCGTCAGGGCCGCGGTCGTCCACAGAATCAGTAAGGCATCGGGCGTAACCGCATGGCTCAGTACATTGAACAAAATGGCCGACGCCAGCATCGTCCCCGCCAGGAAACCCATCCATCGCCCGAACATGCTCCAACCCAGCCCATACGTCAGGATACAGGTCGCGATTCCTGCCAACGCTGACGGTAGTCGTGCCGACCATTCACTCACACCGAAGCGCTCGTAACTGAGCATGATCAGCCAGTACGGCAAAATCGGCTTATCAGTACGCAACTCATAATTGAACGTCGGCACAATCCAGTCGCCCGCTTCCCACATTTCGCGCGCACACTCGGCATTGCGAGCCTCATCCACGTCCCACAAACTGTGCGCACCCAGGTTCGGCAACACACACAATGCCGCGGTCAAAGCGACCGCTAAGATGTCGAACCAACTCCGTTGCAGGGCTGCTCGCCCGAACACAGTTTCGCCGACTTCCTGACAACATGAATCCTGCGTCGGTTCCATGAGCAAAGCGCGGGAGATCATCATAATTGGGGCTTCCTTGCCGTTTCTTCCGCCAAGCGACCTAAAGAAGAGCAGCGCCTACCGACATATCGCTGAACATCAAGCTAACGCTTCATCAGATCGGGTGCAGACCGAAAGGCTTCACTGGCCGCCTCCAAGGTCAGGGTGAGAGAGGGGACTCGAACCCCCAACCCCCAGATCCACAGTCTGGTGCTCTAGCCCGTTGAGCTACTCTCACCACGCTGATTGGTCGCTGCTGCGCCCGTTTCCACTCCGTCTATTAATCCTAATCGCACCGTCGCCCCTGACAAGCCCGATTGTTCAAACGCTACCGCAAGCCGTGCAATACGTGCGCAATACGTGCATAGTATGCCCGACCGAATTATTTCTATTTGCCCTCAAGCTGCTAGGGAGCAACTAACACCTCGGTATGAAGCGAACCTCGCGAGCATGTCCGTGAAGATTTGCTCGCCGCCTTACAGGAGAGTATTTTTCGGTATCGAAACTGGAGATTACACGGATTAGCGCAGCGCATTATCAGAGAGCATCGCCAGCCGTTCAGATGAGCGTGTGCAAAAAATGCCCCGAAGATTTCCGTGCCACTTGGTCTCAGGCGCCTTGGCATAAGTTTATGCGGCCTTTTTCTGCGTAATCGGCGGTTTATTTGCTTTTCAGTAATAGCCATGCAGCAATTAGGGCATGGTTTGCTTTCCAGGGGCCAGCCAGGGGTATCGAAACTGCAGATTACACGGATGAGCGTAGCGCATTATCAGAGAGCATCGCCAGCCGTTCAGATGAGCGTGTGCGAAAAATGCCCCGAAGATTTCCGTGCCACTTGGTCTCCGGCGCCTTGGCATAAGTTTTCTGCGGCCTTTTTCTGGTTGAACTGCGGTTACTGTTATTCTCAACATGACTCGTCTTAATCACAAAAAAGCACAAAACCTGAAGACCAACGACAGGCGTGCGGTTATCAGGTTTGGCACGTCGGGAGCCTGACATGTGACGCAGAGCCTGGCCAAGCTCCAGACTGAAGCTGTTGTGCTGGAGGTGTTATACGCCAGTCAAGGCGGGAATACGGAAGACGGTATCGAAGGCGGCACAGGTGCAGGCAACGCTTCGGACGACGGCGGTAGCACGGGCGGTAATGGTTCGGCGGTGCCCGGTGACCGCGCGGGCCAAGCGTAATCCATGAAGTCGGCAATCGGTGCCGTGCTACACCCCGTTAACAACACCACGACAACCAGCGCCTTCCGCATCTCTCCTCCCCTTGTGGTTGGCCTTTCGCGAACGATACCTTGCCAGCCTATCCAGTCAAGCGCAATTCGGACGCTCCTCGACCTGATTAGGAAACACTGGAAAACGGATAGTGATCATCGGAAAGCGCGGCGCGGATGGAATTACCGACCTTCCAACGGAGCCAATACCCTATTTTTCCGCTGCTCCTAACTTCCCAGCGCCTCGTCCAGTACGCTCTCGTTGACATAGATGGGCACGCGACAGGTAACTGCCAAGGCAATGGCATCGCTGGGTCGGCTGTCCACCGTGATTAATTCTCCGTCTTTGCGGATGCGCAACTGTGCGTAATAAGTATGATTCTGCAAGTCATTGATCAAAATATCCTGCAATTCGCCGCCCATTGCTTCGATAAGATTGGCCAGTAAGTCGTGGGTCAGCGGTCGCGGTGAGGCGATACCCTTGACGCGCCGCTCAATACTGGAGGCCTCGAAAATACCGATGACTATCGGGAAACACCGCTCCCCATCGACTTCCTTGAGATAGATCACCTGCTGATCCTGGATTTCGCTGATGATGATGCGGCGAATTTCCATCTGGACAGGCACAGTATGCTCCTCCGCAGAAAGCAGAGTTCCTGGCGTCTGGTCAGGGGCACAACCGCAGCTCCGAAAAATTATAGCCGCCACAGGCCTGTCAGGGTAAAGCCGTGGCCGACTGGGCACTATCAGCCCGTGGGGTAAACAAAGGCGGACGGAAAATGGTCAGCACGGAGCTCAATCATGCTGGCGACTGGGCGGAGCAGTTAGTAACCATCCTGGAGCGCAATTTGTCGCGGCGGGGCTTGGCGGGCGTGAGAGAGCATTCGCAAGCGGTGCGCGAGTTCCGTAGCGCTTGTGAGTATATAGTGCGGTGCCGCCCGGTCTTGGGAATTGTGACCGGCTTTTTCATACCGCAGGCCGGCGCTTGGGAAAGCGACGGCCCTCCGGGCGCGGTTTTCTTAGGTCGCTGTCTGGCCCAGCTGGGCTACACCGTTTGCCTGTACGCTGAAGCTGATTTAGCGGAGATTTTGCGCTGGGCCTTGCAGGAATGCTCGGCGAGTGTCGCGGTGGTAGCGTTTCCTGATCCCCAGTGGGCGGCATCCTGGTGGCCCGCAGAAGCGGCGCGCTTCGGAGAGCGGACTCTGAGCCTGGTGTGCATAGAACGGCCCGGCCCGGCTCATACCCCCAATTCCCTGGCCCAGGCCTGTCGCGAACCACACGTCATGGAGGAGTTTCTTGCCTGCGTACCAGAGACGGACTGGGATCGGCTGCACACCATGTCGGGGCAGGACGTGACGGCGTATCACTGGCCGGTTCATGCGGGGCTGGAATCAAGCCCGCTCCGTTTGCTGGCCATTGGCGATGGCGGCAACGAAATCGGCATGGGGAAACTTCCCTGGCCTCGGCTCGCTCAAGCGATTCCCCAAGGTGCCCGCATTGCTTGCCGTATTCCGGCCGACTGGCTGATCCTGGCTACGGTCAGTAACTGGGGCGCCTATGCTCTTGCCGCGGCTTTGTGTCTGCTGCATCGGGACTGGGTTCTGTTTTCCCGACTGGCTCACGCGGAACGGGACCTCTGGCTCGAGGTCTGTCGTGCGCATCTGCTATGCGACGGCGTAACGGGGCAACTGGCCAATCACGACGACGATTTCTGGGTTGACGGTTTTCCCTGGCGTGTTCACGCGGCTATTCTCGACGAAATCACAGGCATCCTTCGCACATCGTTGCCCTAGCTCCAACCTTGCTAAGTGCTCTCCAGCGTAGCAGGGCCCGCAACCCCAATTCGTAATACTAAGCCGCAACCTTTCTTAGTGGGCGCTGAGGGATTCGAACCCCCGACCTCATGGGTGTGATCCATGCGCTCTAGCCAGCTGAGCTAAGCGCCCAGAGCGACGGAGCAATCCGCTCCACGTACATTATACTAGCGGAAGCATGGCCTCACAAGGCAGACTCTCGATCTGGGGCAGGTTATCAGTCCTGCAACGCTCACTCGGCCATCGCCGTGTCCTTGAGGAATTTGGTAAAGACTGGTGCGGCGTCTCGTCTTCAGGCCATCGTTGCACGCTGGAGTATAATAAATCCGCGCGGACGACAGCGGTGTTATGCTGGTCGGCGGCTATCGCTAAGTAGTCGCCTGAGCGTGACCCACCAGCAGCTGAGAGAGGCAACTTTCCTGACGTGGATCCGGACGAACCAGCT